>JBGTRS010000019.1:0-238 GCA_041940665.1 Pyrinomonadaceae bacterium
CGGTCAACATCCGCTCCGGGCAGCAGACCGATCTCCGCCAGAAGCATTCCGTAACCCCGAAAACCGATTCTTTCCGCCTCGACATCGCAGGTTATTTCTTCCGTCGGTTTTGCCCTTTGTTTATCACACGAGTAATCGAGGCGAATCTGCCGCGATTGGTTGATGTCGGTGTTATTGCCCGTCCAATCCCGCCACGAAATATAATGAATTTGCACGTTTTGAGCCATCATCACGCTGG
>JBGTRS010000019.1:248-7505 GCA_041940665.1 Pyrinomonadaceae bacterium
AAAACCGAGTTCATCCGACGGCGGAAGTTCGATGTCCTTAACTTTACTGCCATTGACGAAAATTTCGGCGACCGGTTTTTCATCAGGATTGTCAGGTTCATTTTCAGCGATGGAAGCGATGAAGGCATCGAGCACATTGATCGTCGTCTGGGTCGAATACCAGACGCCGTAACGGTCTTTGTTTTTCAAAAGAAACATCGTGCCTCTTGTTTGTAAATTATTGGTCTTCGGTCTTCGGTCTTCGGTTTTTGAACTCTGAACTCTGAACTCTGAACTCTGAACCTTTGTCAAATGCTGAACGACCAGAGCCGTCGTTTCCAGCCTTCCGGCTGTTCCCCAACCGTAAAAAGGCGTGTTGGTTTCGAGATTCCAGTAAACGTTCGGGCCTTCCGTTTGTGCCATTTCCGCCAGTTTTTCGGCGACCGCTTCAGCTTTTTCCGGTTCGCCCGCATCGAACAAGGCCAGACCGAAGTTTGCCAGCGAATACGGATCGTCAATTTCGGCATTGCGTTTTTCGAGATATTCGAACGCGTTCGCCAGAGCTTTCTGGACGCTTTCCGTTTTCTCAGATTTTCCGCGTTCGGTTTTAGCCAGACTCCGGACGATGTAGGTGGTGATTTGTTTTGTCCGGCGTCGGTCCTCGACCTTGTCTTCGCCGTAATAAAACTGCGTCCACGAACCGTTTTCCTTTTGCTGAGAGATCAGATAATCGCGTGTTTGATCGATGACATTTTCGTCAACTTCAATAAATTCACTTGCATCGCTCAAAAACCGTAAGGCGTAAGCCGTCAGAGCGAGATTAGCGTCATCATTTCCGCCCCAATACGAAAAACCGTTGCTCGAGACCTGATAACCGAGCAGTCTTTCGTAGCCTTTTTGCAGAAAATTCCGGGCGAGCGGACGAAGTTTGTGATCTTTTTTGGTCAACTTCAGGATCATCAGATTCGGATAGGTCGAAGAAATGGTTTGTTCGCCGCAACCGTAAGGTCGTTTCAAAAGCCCTTCGACCGACTCACTAATGTGGGCGAACAGATTCGGATAGATTTTGATTTCGGCTTGCGGGGTGTTGGCAAGAGCGTTTGAAGGGAAGTTGACATCGAAGGCAACCGAGTTTGTAAAAATATTGCTTTGGGTGTGAACAACCTCTTTGCCGTCGGGTTTGACCGAAACGGGTTTTTCGATGGCATCGGAGTCCTGGTCGGCGATCGCCGTCACTTTCTGAAAACCCTCGTCCGTGATCTTGTCCGCCCGGAAGCCGAAAACGGCGTTTTCAGTCGAGTTTTTATCAACTTCGATCTGTTTTTTGTCCGCATCGAGAAAAGAAAACCAAGCGGCTTTTTCCATTTCGACGGAAACTCTTTGCTTATCTTTCGTGTAATTGCGAACCTGTACGGGCAGATGAATCTCATCGCCTTCGGTCAAAATCCGCGGCGGCAGAAGGTCAACGAAAAACGGCTGGAACGCCTTGATCTCTTTTTCGCCGATGCCGATCTTGCCGTCGAGATTTGAAGCGATGGCGTAGATTTTCCAGGTCGTGATGCTGTCGGCGAGTTTGAATTTAACGCTCGCCCGGCCTTTTTCATCCGTTAAGACTTCCGGCATCCAGAGGAGAGTTTCGGGAAAATAATTTCTGAGCCGCGGCGTTTCCTTTTGCTGTTTGGTCGTTTGGTTTTCTGCGTTTTCTCCAGCCAAATCAAATGTATTTTCGGAATTTAACGTTCCGCTTTTAAAATTCGTAACTTCCTGACCGTCAACCACAAATAAATTTTCCGCACCGCTCGCACCGTCAATTTGAAATCCCTCTCTTTGTCCGTTAACGGAAATAACACCCGGAGCGATCTGCAAAAGACTGCTGAAATTTCTTCCGTTCACAGGCAGGGACTGAACCTGTGAACTCGTTATATTCGTATCGATCTTCGCATCGCTCGTGTCGATCATCGCGTTGCTTTCCACCGAAACCGTGACGACCGATTCGACCGTTCCGACATTGAGCGAAACATTTATATGCGAGATATTTTCCCGCCTAACTCTGATGTCCTCGACGACCATCGTTTGAAAACCGGCGGCACTTGCCCGCAGGTCGTAAGTTCCCGCCGGAATCTTTTCGATCAGAAAAACGCCCTCTTCGTTGGTCTTGCCTTTGTATTCGGCCTTCGTAAATTTATTCTGCAAAACGACGTCGGCATCCGGGATTACCGCTCCCGTCGCATCTTCGATCGTTCCTAAAACGGCTGATTCGCCGTTGGCCAGAACTGCTTTCGGCTCGACGAATTTCGGCTTAACATCGTCTTTCGCCTGTTCGGAAATGATGCCGGCAAACTGGGCGATCCGCGGTTTCCGCCATTCGGCCTGTTCTTCCCTGCCGTTTTCACCGTAGCTGCGGATGCGGAAAATCTGAACTTCCTGCGTGACGGGCGTAATGACATATCTTTCCTGCGGCGGTTCGCCCTGTTTGGCGACGCTTTCGATCTTGACGCGGTCGGCAAAACGCTTGGTTGTTTCCGCTTCGATATAAAACGGATTTCCCCAGCCATCACGCAAATCTTCAAATTCAATGCCGCCTTTTTTCAAAACTTCCTTAAATTCCGATTCCGTCTTCGGGTAGGTGTTTGTCTCTTTAGCGAACTTGCTTAAGACTTCGCGGATCCTGTCTTCGGCCGCTTTGAAATAATCCGTCCGCACAGTCCAGATAACGAAATCATCGCCGTAATCTTCGAGTTTTTTATTCGCTCCGGCACTTTCAAATGAGATCGTGTAAAATCTGCCTTCCGCCCCGAAAACGACGTTGTACGGCTCGCCCCAACGGTCTTTCAGGTTATCGAGATTAAAGTCTTTGTCGAGCAGAACCTTCCGCAAAGTTTCCTTGTCCCGCACGAATTTTCCGGTCGCCTGATGATATTCGGCAACCGCTTCGTTGATCTTCAAACCCGTCGGCGGAAAATAATTAAAACCCATTTGCAGAACGATGAAATCATCCTTACTGCTGACTTGATTTTCCTTGTCCTCTTTCTTGTTCGCCCCGTCCGACCAAATGTATAAAACGTCCTGTCCGCGTTCGATATAAACATAAGCCCGGTATTTATTGCCCCAGGGATCAACGAGAGATTCAAAATCGATCCCTTCGCGGCTTAAAATCTGCTTGAAAGATTCGCCATCAACGGGATGTTCAAAATTCTCTTTATAAGTTTCCGTCAGAATTTTTTGAATCGGGTTAAATTGGTCGTTCAGTTTTTGATAAAAGGCATATCGCAGATTTGTATGATAATAACTGCGGAAAAAGTTCGGACGGGCGTAGGAATCTTCGAGCATAACTTCGGCCGCGAGTTGCACGTCCCTCGAGATCGATTTCGACATATCGAGTTCTTCGAGATCGTTTTGCGTCAGACCGCCGAAACTCCGCTTATTGCCGAGCAGGCCTTGAAACTCGCCGAAGGTGTTAAAACCGCCGCCGAAATTGCTGTCGGTCAAGGCTCTTTCCTCGACCGCTTTATCCAGAATAAAAACGCCGAGGGCGTTTTCGCCCGCAAATTTATCCGGCGAAGCGACCGCAAAATCGAGTGTCGCATCTTCCGCCGGTTTGTATGTTTCTTTTTCGGTTTTGACATCGAGCCGCAAGTTTTTCGGCGTCGGGAAAATTATGCCCTTCGCGTCCGCCACCGAATTGCCGTTGTCGTCAAAATAAGCCGAGACTTTCAGGTCGCTTTTGAAATTTTCGTCAAACGGAATCGAAAGTCGTCCGCGACCGTTTTTGATCTCGACCTTGTGCGAAGACAGACTCGAAAAATTCCGCAGAACGTCAACAAAAACCGTTTCCCGTTTTTCGCTCGATAAAATCTCGACCTTGATGGATTCGCCTTTTTTGTAAATGGTTTTGTCGGTTTCGATCTTTACTTGCTTTTTGTCGTCGTCAATATCAATGCCGTCATCTATCAAAGTTCCGGTCTTGTCGCCGTTGCGAGCCGCAATCTTTAATTCCAATTCTTCCCCGTCGCATTCGTTTCCCCTGCATTTCGGCGGTTTGAATCTTACTTTCGCCGCACCGAATTTGTTGGTTTTTACTTTTGTTAAAGACCTGTAGATTTTCTCGTCATCATCTTCGCCGTAGTCATATCTGCCTTTGATCTCGACTTCCGTCTCAAGCGGTTGGCCGTCGGCAGAAGATGTCGAGACGAAAAATTCGAGCGGCAGGTTCGGGTTATATTCGTCATCGTAATAATTTTTTTTCAAACCGATCAGATAGACGTGGATCGGTTCTTTTGAAACTCTTATGTCGAAGCGTCTTTGTTCGGTGATATTCGTCGTTGCATCTGTAAAATAAGCTGAAAATTGCAGGTCTTCAAATTTTCGGTCTTCATCATCGGCGAGTTCTTCGTGCGTTTCTGATAGATCAATCTTCTGTTTGAATCTGCCTTCGCCGTCGGTCTCGCCTTCAAAAGTCTCTTCTTCCGCAATGTCCCATTTTTGCGTTTTGTAATTCCAGGTGCGGTTGCTTTCGCGGACGATCTTCACCTTTCCTTTCTGCACGTCTTTACCGAACAGATAGACCGCATCAATCGTCACTTCCGCCTCTTTGTCCACCGGCAGATAAAACTCCTTGTCGGTTTTCGTTTTGACGATAAAATTCGGCAGTTCGTAACGCGAAACCTTAAAACTCGAAAACCCCAGATTTTCATCTTCATCCTCGCCTTCGACGGCAATCGAATATCGTCCGAGTTTGGCATTGTCGGGAATCTGCCATTCGATCGAAGCGATGCCGAATTTCGAGGTTCTGACCTTTTCACGATATAAAACCGTGTCGTCTTCGTCGCTGATCTTGAATTCCAGTTCTTTTTCGGCAACAGCCTGGCGGGAAGCATCGGCGAATTTATTTTGAAGGGCCAGCCCGCGGATAAAAATTTTCTGATTCGGCTGATAGAGCGGTTTGTCCGTGTTCAGATAAACCGAAGTTTGTTCCCGCAAAGAATACAAACTTCCGTAGGCCGAAACTATCAAGCCGTTCTTATCGCCTTTGATCGTGAGATTGCCGCCCCAATAGCCTTGTTTGCTGATCTTCGCATCCGCCGGAATTTGAAACTGCAAAGTCGCCAGTCCGTTGGCATCCGTTTCGCCTTTCGCCTGAATTTTCAAGTTATCCGAATTTTCGTCGGTTTCATTCGGGATCCGCAGTTCGGCATCGAGATGCACATTGCCGATCGCATTCAGCCTGATCGGATGAAAGGTCTTTACCCGCACAACATAATTCATACCGGCATAGATGTTGTTTGATCCCGAAGCTCTGACCTGAAAAAGTTCGGGCATAATTTCCGAAAGCGAAATGATTTCCGTTTGTTTGCCGTGCGAAGACTCGATCGTATAACGCAGCCGAAGCCAGATAAACTCTCTGGAAGTTTTTGAAGGACCGAACGGAATAGCAAAATTCAGACCGCTTTTGCCCCGCCGAATCGTTTTGATTTCCGATTGAGTTGCCAATACCTTATCGTTTTCCGACAAAATTTCCAGAGAAATCCGTGCATTCGTATCGGTTGAATTATTTTCAACCCAAAGAAGTGTCTGAAACCGCCCATCCCGGAAAAACATTTGAGTCATCGCTTCATCAACGCTCAACTTGTCTTTTTCCAGCGAAAAGGCCTGTCCGCAGGCAAATAATACGATTAATAGAGAAATTACCTTTTTCATAATTTTTTACAACCGACCGGATTGCTTATCGTCCGGTAGCTCATTCCGATCTTTTTCCAATTACTTCACCTCAAACCGCACGGGCGAAATCACCGCCCCAGCTTCCTCGTTGTAATAATCGTAGACACCCGAAGCCGGCGTTTGGGCGTTTATTCCGTAACGCGGTTTGAACTTAAAAGAGAAATTTTTCGCCGTGTAATTGGCCCAGGCGTAAACGACGACTCTGTCGGGCAAAACATCGTAGCGGTTGATCTTTCCCTCTCGGACGGCTTTTTCGAGTGATGCCCGGTCAACATCCGCTCCGGGAGGCAAACCGATCTCGGCCAGGATCATTCCGTAACCGCCTGCTTTTCGTTGCAGTTCGACGCGGCAGGAGATCTCCTCGCCGATCTCCGCTTTTGTTTTATCGTATTCGACTTTCAGATCGAAATAACGAAAATCTTCTTTCACCGTCTGCCAGTCAACAAAATGCGTGGAAACTATCTGAGCCATTGCCAATGCGTTCAAACCCTTTATTTCAAGCCGGTTCATCTGTCTCAACGCTTCGGAAACTTCGCTAATAAACGGATCGTTCAAACCTCTATTATCAATCTCGAATTCCCTGACCTTCACACCGTTCAGGAAAATTTCCGCCTTGCTTGTTTCCGCCTGGTTTGAAAATTTTTGCTGATACAAGATCAGCGTGTTCAAAACATTGACGGTCGTTTGTGTCGAATGCCAAACGCCGTAGCGGTCTTTGTTCTGCAAAAGATAAAGCAGACCTTTTGCAATCAAGTCTTCGTTTTTTGAATTTTGTGCTTTCAGCAGTGCCTGCACGACGAGAGCGGTCGTTTCGATCTCGGCGGTTTTTCCCCACCCGTAAAACGCCGTCTTTTCGGCTTTAAACGGAACTTGATTTTCCGCCGTCAATTTTGCCAAAGCGTTTTCAGCCGTCGCCAAATCCTGTAATTCAAACGCCGCCAGAGCGAGATTGGCGAGAATATATCCGTCATTGATTTCCCGGCTTTTCAAATATGTGAATGCCCTTTGCAGAGCCTCTTTTTTCGCCTGATCTTCACCCGCCGTTTTTGCAAGCGTGCGGACGATATAAGCCGTTATTAGCTCCGCCTTTGTTGAATAATTTCCGCTGAAACTGCCGTCCGCGTTTTGCTGTTTGAAAAGCCAGTTTTCCGCTTTTTCAAATACCGCTTCGTCAACTTCGATAAATTCTTCCGCATCGCTTAAAAACTGCAGAACATAAGCCGTCAAAGCCGGATCGGGCGAATCTCCACCCCAGTAGCCGAACCCCGAATCGGTCTGATAATTCAGAAGCCGTTTGTAGCCGTCTCGTAAGTATTGCTCCGCCTTGTTTTTTAAAGACCCGGAAATTTTCTCCCGCTCTCCCGTTCTCCCGTTCTCCCCTTTTGCAAATTTGAGGATCATCAGATTCGGATAGGTCGAAGATGTCGTCTGTTCGCCGCAGCCGTGCGGTCTTTCAAGCAATCCTTCGACCGATTCGGCGACGTGCGAGAACATATTCGGATAGATCTTGACCTTCGCCCGGCGTGTGTTCGCGAAGGCTTCCGCCGGAAAATTTATATC
>JBGTRS010000019.1:7515-18251 GCA_041940665.1 Pyrinomonadaceae bacterium
GTTTCCCGTTCAAAAAATTTCGTCTGCGGTTCGATGATCTCTTTGCCGTCGGGACGGACGGTTACGCTTTTTTCGATCGCATCGCCTTCGCTTTTGGCAAGAGCGGTAACTTTCTGTCTGCCGTCCTCGACGGGCGAGACCGCCCGGAATCGAAAGACCGCATTTTCGGATGAATCCGCCTCGATTTCGATCTGCTGAGTTTCGCCGTTCAGGTTTTCCGACCAAACATTTTTCGCCATCTCGACCGAAACCTTTTGTCTATCCTTCGTGTAATTGCGAACGGGAACGGGCAGAGAGATCTCGTCGCCTTCTGTCAGAATCTTCGGCGGTTCGAGTTCGGCAAAGAACGGCTGAAACGTCTGCAATTGCTTTTCGACCATCGCAAATTCGCCATCGGCGGTCGAACCGACGGCGTAAAGTTTCCAGGTCGTCAAACTGTCCGCCAGTTTGAATTTAATTTCAGCCCGTCCGTTTTTATCGGTGATGATTTCCGGCGACCAGAGAAGCGTTTCGGGAAAATACTCGCGGACTCGCGGCGTGAACTTTTGATCGCCGGAGCCGACGATACTGGCGATTGATTTTGGATCTTCAACTCTCGTTGAAAGAGTTGAGGAAGATTGATCTATTGTTACGGGAGCAGAAGTCACATCGACCATGGCCGACACCGCTCCGACTTCCAGCATAATTTGCAGTTCGATCAGATTCATCGAACTGACGACGATATTATTTAAGGTCGTCGTTTGAAAATGCTCTGATGAAGCACTGACCTTGTATTTTCCCGAAGGCAGATTTACCAAAAGAAAATATCCGTTCTCGTTCGTTCTCGTTTCAAAAACCTCATTACTGCTTTGATTGGTCGCCGTTACGGTGGCTCCCGGAATGACCGCACCGGTAAGGTCGGTGATCGTTCCGCCGACCGCACCGCTGGAACTCGTCGTTCTTTTTTTGGAGATGTTTGCCAGAGACGGTTCGTCGAAGATAATTTCTTCGGAGAGAATGCCCGAAAATGTGCCGATGTCGAAATCATCTTTGAGGTCTTTAACACCGTTTTCGCCCGTGCTTCGGAGTTTGAAATAGATCAGTTTTTGCCGGACGGGACGCGAACTTTTAACTGTTTGAGTTTCGCCGTCCAAATTGCCGACCTTTTCTTCGACGTTTTTTTGCGTGTCGCGTTCAAACCGATATGTTTCAAGATAAAGCGGACGCCTCCAGCCGTCGCGTAAATCTTCCGCTTTGACGCCGCCTTTTTTCCAGACTTCCAGCAATTCTTCGCTTGTTGTCGGCGGAGTTTTTGTTTTTTCGATGTGTCTGTCGAGAATGTCGGTCAGTTTTTTATTGAATCCGCGAAAGACTTCAAACTCCAATTCTTTAGCGATAAAATCGTCGTCCGTTCCGAATTTCTTATCGGCACTGGCGGTTTTTACCTTGAAACGCAAAAAATTCCGGCGGACGTCCGTTTCAAATTTGTAAGGCATTCCCCAGGCGTCGCGTAAGGTTTCAAAATCGAAATCGTTTTTCGCCAGAATTTCCCGCAGAGAATTTTCATCCGCCGGATATTCGGAAGTTTTTTCATAATGAGCATTCAAAGTTTCGGACAAAGCCTTTAACTCCCGTGTGAAATACCCTTCAAAAACGCTTCGGAAATTTTCTTCGTAAGAGTCGCTCTTAAACCTTTCGGGCTTATCGGACTTATTGATGAGTAAGAATTCGGCGGCGAGTTGGAGGTCTCCGGAGATATTTTTGCTGAGATCGAGATTGTCCAGATCTCTCCGCGTAAAATTTCCGAATGAATCGGCGACGCCGAGAAGTTTGCGGATGGCGGCGTAATTATCGGGCGTTTTTTGCGTAGCGGCGGCTTCTTCGATGGCTCTGTCAAGAACGACAACGCCGAGGGCGGTTTCCAAAGGTCTTCCTTTTTTGTCGCGGACTTTGAAAGCGACTTTCGCGTTTTCGTTCGGACGGTAAGTTTCCTTCAGCGAACTTACGTTTATGTCGAGTTTGTCCGCTTCGGGAAAAATTATCGTTTTGGAATGATAGGGAAAATCTTCATATTCATCAAAATCATTGACCGAATACGCCGAAAGGATCAATTCGCCCTTGAATTCGGGACGATAATTTATCCGCAAGTTTCCTTTTCCGTTTGTGATTTTGATTCGTTTGGAATAAATAACGCCCGATGCGGCGACGGCATCAACGATCACCGAGTCTGTGTCTTCCGTTGAAAAGATCTCCGCATAGATCGCCTCAAAAGGTTTATAGATGGTTTTATCGGTCAGAATTCTGACCTGTTTTTCCTCTTCGTCAACATATATGTTATCGGCGAAATTCCCGATGTTTCCTTTTTTATCGCGGGCCGTGATCTTCAGGTCGAATTCGTTTTTCGCATCGGGAAAGGGCTTTCGCGGAATGTTTATCTCGATCTTGCTTGCTCCGTAGGAATTTGTTTCTGCGGTCGCGAGTTTTGTAAGCGGTTGAGCATTCTTGTAATTTCCTTCAACCAGAACGTCGCAAACGGCGGGCGTTCCGTCGGCGTAAAATGCCGAAACGTAGAATTGGTACGGAAGATCGGGATTTGCATCGGCAAAGTAGCGGATGAAATAGATATGAATCGGGTCTTTGGTGATGCGTAAATCGAATTGTTTCTGCTCGGTGCGGTTGGTCGTCGCGTCGGTAAAAAAGGCCGTAAACTTGATGTCGTCAAAATACCGCCAGCTTTTTCCTTTTAAATCGTAATGAGCCTGTGCCAGATCAAACTCGGCCGAAAAGTTTCCCTTGTCATCGAGTTTTTCGGCTTGTTTTTCAAGGCGTTCGCCGTTTCCGTCGGAATCTTTTTCCTTGACGATACGCACCCGGCCGTCGGTTACGGGTTTGCCGAAGAGATAATCGGCCGAAACATTGATGACGGCTTTTTTCTGTCCGGGCAGATAAAAAGATCTATCGGGTTTGGCGTTGACGGTAAAATTCGGCAGGTCGTAGCGGGTGATCTTAAATTCCGCTTCGCCGCGTTGCTCTTCTTCTTCGATTCTGACCTTGTATTTTCCGAGTTTGATGCTTGAGGGAATCTGCCATTCAAAATGAGCGACGCCGAACTGCGTGGTTTTCAAGGTTTCCGTGTGGACGGTTTCTTCTTCGTCGTCAATGATCTCGATCTCGAATTCGGCGTCGGCAACCGGTTTTTTCAGAGGGTTCAGAAAAATACCGCGAACGTACAATTTCTGCCCGGGCTGATAGAGCGGTTTGTCCGTGTGCATATAAAAAAAGTATCTGTCGGATGAGATTTCGACGTATTTATCGGCCTCGCGTTCAATCCCGCCTTTTACGCCCCTGATCGTCAGATCGCCTTCGTCAATCAGCATTTTGTCCGCCGGAATTTCAAAATCGAGCGTTGCCAGGCCTTCGCCGCTTGATCGGCCGCTTGCCTTTAATGTCAGTTCGTCATCATCTTCTAAGGTGTCTATTTCCAATTCGAGTTCGGCCGAAACTTTTACGTCTTTTATAGGCTTTCGGGTCGAGGGGTGAAGCGTGAGAATATGAATGCGGTATTTCATTCCGGGAAAGATCTCATCGGCGGCGATGACATTAAGCTCGAACATTTCCGGCAGAATTTCCGAAAGCGAAACGATGCCGCTCGATAAAACTTTGGAGTCTTTGGCGGCAATTTCGTATTGCAGACGATACCAGAGCAGACCTTCCGCTTCCCGTTCCTGTTCAAAAAATTCGAGCGGCAGATTCAGCCTCTGCGTTCCGCGTTTGATTTTGGTTTCGGCTGAATTCTGAGCCAGGATTTTGTTTTCGGAATTGATAATTCTGAGCGTGACTTTGGCCGAATCGAACGACTCGATGCTTTCAACCACAAGTTGTACATCGAGTTTATTTTCCGCAAAAGTTGCCCTTGTGTTTGATTCGTTGACTCGAACTTTATCCCGTTTTTCGGATGCCGCAAGGCACACTAAGCACACGGCGAGCAAAGCGATAACTTTAATTCGCATGACGATTTACCTCGAATTATTCCTGTTTAAAGAAGTGTTTCGTGAAACTTGTTTGCTAGGATGCGTCGAGTTTTTTGAACGGTTGCTTGAGCGGAATCATAAAAAAACAAGCGGAAATCTTGTTCGGGGTTCGAAATTATTATTTCGTCAACTTTTTTATATCGAATCAGATTTCCGCTTTTGTAATATCTCAAGAGTTCAAATCAGTTCAATCACTGATAAAATCAAAACCCGAAGCATTGTCATCCAACGTAACGATGCGGCTCGGATTCGCGAATCGGAACTGTTTGGCCCGCACCGACAAAATGTATGTTTGTCCGGCTTGCAGGTTTTCATACCGGTAATATCCGAACATATTTGTGCGGACGATAACGGGTTGAACCAAAGTGCCGCCCGAAATTTCTATCGTTGTGTTTGAGATTCCCCGCCCGCTCGCCGTCAGAACCCGGCCGGAAATATAAACACCGGCCGCCGTGACAGCCCGTTCGGTACTGCCTTTTTCACAGGCCGACTGCTGCGGACGACTGGTGCTGTTCTGGGCGGTCGTCACCGTCGTTCCGCAATCGTTCGTGCCGTTCGGAATCGTATTGACGACCGGACTTGAACTAGCCGGCAGATGAGTCTGGGTCGTTCCGCCGTTGTTCATCAAAACTCCGAGCTGCGGATCGGTGCCGGTGACATCGTTCGGCAGAGCAAAAAATGCGGTCGTCATCATTTTTCCCTGCTTTCCGTCCGTGCCGGTAAAGAATGTCCCGCCGCTCGTGTTTTCAACGTGGTTATAATCCTGCGAGGTGATCGTGCCGAAAATGTCCGGAGCGCTTCCTCCGGCCGCATTATCGCCGACGATGCTGTTTCTCAGATTGGTGGTTCCGTTCGTATCTTGAAAAAGTCCGCCGCCGTTGGTCGCGGCGGTGTTTGAAGCAACGGTCGAAAAATTCAGATTGACCGTTGCCGTCGTTCCGCTGTTATAAATTCCGGCGGCGTTATTGGCACTGTTTCCGCTGACCGTCGAATTGAGCAGATTGACCGTCGCCAGCCCGGTGGACGTGCTTAAATTTTCTATGCCGCCGCCGAAACTCGTCGCCGATGTCGCCATATTACCGCTCACGGTCGAGCCGGTCATATTTGTCGTCGAGTTTGCCGCACCGCCGGAAATATTAACTACGCCGCCGCCTTCGCCAACTGCTGTATTACCGCTAATCGCACTATTAGTGATCGTTGTATTTGCCGCCGCCGTTGAAGAAAGTGTGCGGATTCCGGCGTGAAACGCACTGGCAGGACTTGGAGTATTTGACACGGAGTTTCCGCTGACCGTTGAATTGGTAATCAGAACAGTAGCCTGTTGATTATAAAGTCCGCCTGCAAAACTCAAACCCGTGCCGGCGGTTACGCTGGATATATTACCGCTGATGGTGCTTCCCATTATCGTTGTCGTTCCTCCGGTAATATGTATTCCGCCGCTGAAAGTATTAAAACCCGAAGATGTTGCGGTGTTGTTAGTGATCATCGAATCCGTGATGTTCAATGTTCCGACAGATGAAATGCCTCCGGCAACGGCGGAGACGCTCGTGCTGGTGTTGGAAACGGTGTTTCCCGTTATCGTCGAATTGTTGATATTGATCGTCGCATTGGTAACATTCCCCATAATTCCCGCTCCGGTCGAACTTCCGGCGGCGGTTCCGCCCGCCGTATTGTTTGAAACCGTGCAGTTATTAAGTGTCAATGTGGCATTGATCGCACCGGAGACGGCAATACCGCCGCCGCTTGTTCCGTCATCGTTTTCCGTGACGACAACATTGGTTAAAGTGGCATTGACCGCCGCAGTATCTATCCGCACACCGGCTCCGAATGTCCCGGCGGCAGTCGTATATCTCCCGTATCTGACCGTCAGATCATTGAGAGCCATTGGAAAAGCGGCACGTAAGTGAAACACCCGCTCGGTCGCCACGCCGCGTGTCGCCGCCGCCTGCACGATCGTTGTTGCCGAACCCGCTCCGTTGATCGTGATCTCGCTGTTTATGTCGAAATCACCGCCGGCGTTGGCATTTTCAGCTCCGGTCAGGGTTATCGTGTAGGTCCCCGCCGGAAGCGTGATGATGTCCGCACCGGCTAAAGCATTGGCTTCCGAAATCGCCGCCCGAAGCGAACAGTTTCCGCTTGAATCGGCACATATTCCGTTACCCGCCGACGCATCCTGCGTATCGGCGGCGGTGTTGACGACAAAGGTGGCGGCACTGGCCGCCGAAGATGTTAAGAGTAAAAATATCGTAAGGAATAAAAATTGAGTCCTTAATCCATTCAAAAAACGAAAATCTTTCATATATCCTCCAACTAACTTTAATTGCCCCATGGCGAATCATCGCCATAAAAAATTGCCGAAGCATAGAAAAAGCTGAGAAAAAGACCGAATTTACTTAAATTTCGGGCTTTTACTGAAAGCTAGAAATGGTTTATTCGAAATAAACCCATCCTTAAAACCGATTTTCTTAGATTTTCGGGAAGTGAATATTATTCGACCGAGAGTTTCTCTGCTTTTATTTTCGATTTGAGGTTTTTGTGAAAAACGAATCGAACATTTATACAAACATCATGAGATTAATGAGATCGAACTGATTTGCATAATTTGAGTTTATGAAAATCAGCCGGATCGTTTTTGCTTGCTAGATGTTTTTGAAAATAGCCCTGAAACATAACTTTTGTCAAGATAAATTTGATCGGGTTTTCAAGGGCCTGTCGGATGCCGCTCACAAACGCTGATCTCACGGCTCAGACCGCTCATTTGATCAAAATTATTTCAGCTTTATTTGACGGTAAAAATTAAATCTTTGTCATAAATCTTCGTCCTACGGTGTTTTGAAAATAGAAACCGAAAATTTCAAACAAAAAATTTAATGGAGGCATTTTTTTAAGATGAAAAGATCATATTTTTATTACTTGATTTTACTGACGGCATTCGTTTTTCTGACGACCGACGCCTATTCAGCCGGCCACGGTTATGAATTTTGTGAAGATTATGACAATTACGTGACGAACGGAAAAAGAGCCGTTTCCAAAAAAGATTTACGCGAATTTACGATTCCGGCGGGAGGTCTGGTCGAAGTTGACGGACAGAAGAACGGCGGAATTTCCGTCAAAGGCGAAAATCGAAGCGATGTTCTGGTGCGTGCCTGCGTCAGAACCTGGAGCGAAAACGAGCAGGATGCGGTGGCAACCTTAAATAACACGCGGATCGAAACGAGCGGTGTGATCCGTGCCGCCAATGCGGACGAAACCGCCAAATACTCCGTTTCTTACGAACTATTTGTGCCGTTTCAAACAAGCCTGAAACTGACCGCCAACAATGGCGGAATTTCGATAAATTCGGTTGACGGCAACCTGCGGTTCGAAACCAAAAACGGCGGCGTCAGCTTAAAAGACGTGGCCGGCGATGTTCAGGGAATGACGAAGAACGGCGGCGTTTCGGTAAAATTATCGGGAAGCACGTTTCGCGGTGCGGGACTGAACGTTGAAACAAAAAACGGCGGCGTAAACCTTGTTCTGCCGAAAACCTACGCGGCGGACATCGAAACCGGCACGGTCAACGGCGGCTTTAAGAGCGATTTTCCCGAATTAACTTATGAAAAAGACGAATCGAAAAGCTGGCAAAGACCTAAAAAAGTCAACGCCAGCATCAACGGCGGCGGTGCCAAGATCCGCGTCGTAACGACCAACGGCGGCGTGAAGATCGCTTCGTCGGAAGGCTAGAAACAAAAAAATTCATCATATAAAAGGTTCATCTCTCTCTTTTTGCATCGGGCAGAAGATGAACCTTTTATTATGTCCTTATTCGTCTTGTCGGCAGCCAGCTGTTTTTAACGCATACTGACTTCCCGGTGCGTCAGCGGCGACCGAAGATCTCTTTACATCCTGAAATTTACCGTTTGAATTTTCTTCGTGAACGGAAACCGCCGCCCAAAATCAAAATTCGTGTTTTTTTACACATAAAAGTTCCATATAGATTGCCGAATCTTTCAGAAAGGATTTATCACGCGAAAAGTGTCTGTTATTCCAGTGAAAAAAAATTTTGAAAAAAAATAAAAAAGTTGGAATAAAATATATCTGCGGCGTAATAAATTAAAAATATTTCGGGGAGAAGGATTAAACTAATGATCAGATCAAAAAGGATTTCCCATAACGGCAACGGAAAAATTCCGGCGGAAAATGCCTGGCCGGGTGCGGCGGCGGCGGCCAAAGAACCAACGGACGGAAATTTGCGTAAGCTGCTTCAGCGGGCGGTTAATCGTGAAAAGGCACCCGAAGGTCTGAAAGAATTGATCGGCCGGAAGATCCGGCAGTAAATTTTGGAGCAAAGTTGTGGTGGGAATCCGGCAAGCGACAATTCCGAAAAAGCAAACTTTTGACCCGACCATCTGGGTTGAAAATTACGGTGACTATCTTTATTCTTTTGCCTATTCGAGAGTGCGGAATGAAGCGGTCGCCGAAGACATCGTGCAGGAAACCCTGCTTGCCGCCATCGAGTCCCACGATAAATTTTCAAACGGCTCTTCGGAAAAAACCTGGCTGACGGGAATCCTGAAACACAAGATCATTGATCATTTCCGCCGATCGGGTAAGGAATCCGATCTGACCCCGTTTGAGTCCGATATGTCCGACTATGACTATCTTTTCAAACGCGACGATGAATGGCAGGGACATTGGAATAATTCGCTGGCACCGATCGAATGGAAAGCAACGCCGGAAGAGGTTCTGCAGGAAAGCGAATTTCAGGGCATTTTGATGCATTGTCTGAACGAACTTCCCGAAAGAATTGCCAATGCCTTTACGATGCGTGAGATGGACGGATTCAGTTCCCATGAGATCTGCGACGTGCTTTCGGTTTCGCCGAACAATTACTGGGTGATGCTCCACCGGGCGAGGTTGCATCTGCGGCGGTGCATCGAGTTTAATTGGTTCAGAAAGGTTTAGATTTTAAAACGAGGAATAAAACTTTGAGCGGGATAAAAAAATTCTTCATAAAACTGATCTGGCGGTATTTTGTGGGTTGCCGCGAAGTGGCGGAACTGGCTTCGCGGGAACTCGACAACGAAAATCTGCCCTGGCGAAAGAGAATTTCGATGCGTCTGCATATTTTGACCTGCCAGGGTTGTCAAAATTATCTGAAACATCTCAGATTTATGCGTGAAGTTTTCACCCGCCCGGAAGCGGAAGGAGCCGGAGAGTCTTCTGTTACGCTTTCGTCCGACGCCAAAGAGCGTCTGAAAAATGCCTTGAAAACGGCCGATTCACAAAAACCGATCTTGTAAATTGATGAAAAGTATATTTGAAAAAATAAAACTCAAGCTAATATATTTTATTGCCAGACGGCTTCGGAACTGCAAAAACCTCACGCCCTTATATTCCCAGTCTCTCGACCGGAAACTGCCGCTCAGGACGAGACTCGAACTGAAACTCCATCTTTTCACCTGCGAGGCCTGCGTCCGCTATTTTAGTCAGATCAAATTCCTGCGGGAAGCGATGCAGAAACAAGCGGAAAGTTTTACGGACGAATCCTTTACGCCAAAAGAAAAACTAACCGACGAGGCCAAAAAGAGAATCAAAAAAGCCGTCCGCTCGGTTTGAACCGATTCAAATTCTATTTTCTTCATTGGAATAAATCTGCAACTACGGGCGATTTCACATTGCATAAGTGAAATTATACGTTTGAGGATTTTTTTTGATGATCAGATTTGAATCGGAAGTCTGCACGGATTTTCAGAGATCGAGTCGGCTTGAATGGCTCGAAACGAACGGCATCGGCGGTTTTGCTTGCGGAACGGTGGCGGGAGCAAACACACGCCGCTATCACGCTTCTTTAATCGCCGCCACGCGTCCGCCGCTTGGACGGATTGCCACGCTTTCAAAGTTCGAGGAAGTTCTAACGCTTGACGACGAAACCTTTGAACTTTCCGCCAATCAGTATCCAAATACGATTCACCCGGAAGGATTTCGATACTTAAAATCATTTGAACTCAAACCCTTTCCCGTCTGGACGTTTGAAATAAACGGCGTCCCTGTCGAGAAAAAACTTTTTATGCCGCACGGGCTAAATGCGGTTGTCGTCCAATGGGAGATCAAAGACAAAACCAAAGTTCAAAATTCAAACGTCAAACTCGAACTAAAGCCTTTGCTCGCGTTTCGCGATTATCATCATCTCCGACAGGAGGAAGAAAATTTCGCTCTTGAAATTTCGGAAGGTCAAATCGTCATAAAACCGACGGGCAAAATGACGGAACTCTTTTTCTCCCACAATGCGTTTGCCACCGAAAAAACGGGGCATTGGTATCAAAATTTTGAGTATGAGATTGAACGGGAACGAGGTTTCGATTTCCGCGAAAATCTTTTTCAGCCGTTCGAATTAAAGTTCGATCTTTCTGAAACGGCGATCACAATCGTTTCGACCGATCCGATTGCCATTTCCGAAATTGAAAACCTCGAAAAGGCCGAAATCGAACGCCGCGATGAACTTTGCAAGATAGCCGATACAAAGGACGAGTTTGAAAAACAGCTCGTCCTTGCCGCCGATCAATATATTGCCAAACGCGGGCGGGGACATACGATCATCGCTGGTTATCCCTGGTTTTCCGATTGGGGACGCGATACGATGATCGCACTTTCGGGATTGACTCTCGCCGCGAACCGTCCCGAAATCGCCAAAAATATTATCCGCGAATTTTCCGAATATATCTCGGAAGGAATGCTTCCGAACCG
>JBGTRS010000020.1:0-15365 GCA_041940665.1 Pyrinomonadaceae bacterium
GACTCCCGCATCTACCAACCGGCGAACGGCCCGGCATAAAGGATCATTGATATAGGTTTCAACGGCAGGAGCTCCGAAACTCAAATTTACGACTTTAATATTGTATTGATTCCGTAATTGATAGACGCGATCCAGGGCCGCTAACGCACCTGCCACAGTTCCGCCTCCGTTTTGATCCAGAACACGCATATCCAGAATTTTGGATTTTTGGGCAAGCCCTGTATAAGGCCCGAAAGCCGAATTATATTGATCCGTTCCGGTGGCCAAAGAAGCAACGTGTGTTCCGTGTCCGAAGTAATCATCGGTAGTTCCCTGACCGGTGAAATCTTCATTGTAAACAACACGCGAATTGCCGAACCTGTCGGCAAACATTTTGTGCGAATCGTTGATGCCTGAATCCAGAACCGCAATGCCGATACCGTTTCCGTATGTATCAAAATTAAAAAGGGACTCTCTGGTGTCTTCCGCTCCGGTCGTTTTATTGACGTGCGGAGTGGTCGTATTGATAATTCCGGTGTCGCCTAAAAGTCCGCTTATCAGCTGGGTTCCTTTCACCGAATTGTTTAATGAAAGATGCTGGGCGGCGGAATTGTCGGCCACGCTTTGGACCAGACCGACCGGCATTTCAACTTCCAGCATATTGAAATTCTCTATTCGGCTGACTATCCGGGCTTGATTCGTACTAAGAAGACTTGTTAATTTGGCGTTATTGATATTATCGGTCTGCAGAATTATGCGAACTTTTTCGTTCGGATGTAAACTGCCGATAAGTTGACGCAGATCGGGCGAAACCTTATCGCCGACAAAAGCATATCGGTCGGAAGTATCGGCGTTTTCTTTATCTTCAAGACCGATCACCCGAAAATGCGGTTTCATCTGCAGGTCAATCCCGATCTCGGCTTGAAAACTCTCCAGAGTTGCGGAACTGAAGACCTGAATATCACGGTCGGCAATCGCCTTTCGCAGAACTTTTGCCGCTTCAAACCCGAAAACAGGATTGTTTCTGGAAAATACGGAAATATCTTCGACAAATAAAATCACCCGGCCTTCCGACGAGGCGATTTCTTTTACCAAATCCTGCGAACGTGATTCGACTTCACTTCGGGATTTCGCATCGCTCAAAAGTGCCGACCAATTTATTTGTAAAACTCTTTTATGCCGGATGCTTTCAGGAGCGTCTTCCGAAATTAAACTGAGAGCAAGATTCTCTGCCAAAATAATATTTTGGGACGGATTATCATCAATTAAAACCAATCCTTTCTTTTTCTCGGAAGCTAACGTGTCGTTGAGCTTGCCAACCTTTTCATTTAAAGCTGTAACTCGGGCGATGTTTTTATCCGTGACAAACTGAGTTATATCCTTAATATATTTGAAAGATTCTTTTGTATTGATTTCAAAATTGTTATTTGCGTTTTCTCGGCTGATAGATTGAGCGAAAACGATCATATTTATCATCATCGAGTAGCAAATAAAACCTACCAATACCTTTACTAATTTTTCACCAGTCATAATCTACTGAAAAACTCTCCAATTGAATTTTATAAGTGGGACAGTAACTCAGTGAGTTTTTAGGGCAATCTCTATGCCATTTTCGTTAATTTACAAATGTCCCTTGTTTACTTGGTAAAAATGCTGTTCGGTATATTCCGGTGAAGCATTTTATTCGGTCAATCGGTCAGGATGACAGACCGGGTCATTCAATCTGACATAAAAAAAAGACGGACGAGAAAAACTCTCATCCGTCTTTTTTTAATGATTATTTGCGGAAATTAGTCGGCAATACCGACCTGGCTTAAAGCATACGCATAATCGAAAGCGATTTCCTTGTAGCGGTCGTATCGGCCGGATGACCCGCCGTGTCCGCCGCCCATATTTGTCTTGAGCAGAATTTCGGCGTCATTGGTCATCATTTCGCGGACCTTTGCCGCAAATTTTGCTCCTTCCCAATACGGCACCTGAGAGTCCCAGAGCGAAACCTCGATGAGCATATTCGGATAGTTCTGCTTTTTGATATTGTCATACGGTGAATACTTGATCATATAATCATACGCTTCTTTTTCGTTCGGATTTCCCCATTCGATCCATTCCTGCGTCGTTAGGGGAAGCGTATCGTCGAGCATCGTGTTCATCACATCAACGAACGGAACCTGAACGATCGCCGCTTTGAATGTTTCGGGCGACATATTGACGACACCGCCCATCAAAAGTCCGCCGGCACTTCCGCCTTGAATCACTGTTCGGTCGGGTGAAGAATAACCGTTTTTATGCAGCCATTTCGCCGAATCAATAAAATCATAGAACGTATTTAATTTTTTGAACATCCGTCCGTCCTGCCGCCATTTTTCGCCGAGTTCCGAACCGCCGCGGATATGAGCGATGGCATAGATCATTCCGCGGTCAACGAGGCTCAAACGCGGAATCGAAAAGTTCGGAGTCATCGAATAACCGTATGAGCCGTAAGCGTAAAGCAACATCGGCGATTTGCCGTCGAGTTTCGTGCCTTTTTTCATCACCAGCGAAACCGGAACTTTGACGCCGTCGCGGGCCATCGCCCAGACTCTTTTTGTCTCATATTTGGATTTATCGTAACCGCCGACGACCTCTTCCTGTTTTAAGATTTTGGTCTTGCCGGTTTTCAGGTTGTATTCGACGGTCGAAGGCGGGGTGATCATCGAAGCGTAGTAATAGCGGATCGTATCGGTTTCAAACTCGGCATTGCCGCCTCCCAGCCCCATCGTATAGACGCTTTCGGGTGTTTCGATGCGTTTTGATTTGTTGTTGTCGAGATCGATCAAACGCAGATATTCGAGGGCGTTTTCCAGTTCCGAAACGACCGCGTAACCTTCAAAAAAACTCACGCCTTCGATCTTGATTTTCGGATTATGCGGAATGAATTCCTGCCAGTTCTTTTCGGACGGATCTGAAACGGGAGCTTTGACGACGCGGTCATTCTCCGCATCTTTGTTGGTCGTAATGTAAAAATCGCCTTTATAATGGTCAACCGAATATTCGTGGTCTTTCTCGCGTTTGAGGATCATCTTTAATTCCGCTTCGGGCTCATCCGCCGGGATGTAACGGTATTCATCCATTGTCGCGGCGGTCGAATTGAGAAAGATCATCTTTTTGTCGCGTGAGCGGCCGGCGTAGATGTTGAACAAAACGTCCTTTTCCTCATAGAGCATTTTGGTTTTGTTGTATTTAACATCGTGCCGCCAGAACTTATCGGAACGCTTGTCCTCCTCGTCTTCGGTCGTAATAAACAAAGTATTGTTATCGCCCGCCCAATTTATGGTCGTTACCCGTTCGATCTTGTTCGGCAGAATTTTTCCCGTTCGCAAATCCTTGATTTGCAGATAATACTGCCGATAACCGACCGTATCAACGAGATAGGCGAGCAGATTGCCGTCATCGCTGACCGTCAATCTCCGAATTGAAAAAAACTTGTAGCCTTCCGCCATTTCGTTCTGATCGAGCAAAACCTCCGAATTTTTGCCGTCGAAGGTTTTTGAACGCATATAAACCGGATATTGTTTGCCTTCGATGGTTTTCGAGTAGTACCAGTAATCGCCGTATTTGTAAGGAACGCTCAGATCGTTTTCCTTGATCCGTCCGACGATCTCTTTGTAAAGTTTGTCGGTCAAACCTTTATACGGCTCCATCATCGCATCCGTATATTTATTTTCAGCTTCGAGATATTTGATGATCTCGGGGTTTTTCTTTTCGCCTCTATCACGCAACCAATGGTAATTATCAACCATTTCATAACCGTGAATTTTCGTAACTTTAGCTTCTTTCTTTGCCACAGGTGGTGTCATAGTTTTCTTTTCGGATTCATCACTGCCGCCGTTTGATTGGGCGATAATAACCGTGTTTCCGATAACAATTACAATAAATACAAATGATAAAACATAAAGCATCTCACGCATTTTGCCAAATTCTCCTTATAAAATTTTGGAATGAATGTATGAATTATACACCAATCTTTCATAAATTGTTTCGTTTCTCCAAAATACATACTCGGAAACATTTTTCCGGCAAAATCGTTTTTCTCTGTTAACATTACGTAATTTCGCCACATCTATTTAGTCAGTAAGCATTAATAATGCGTTGTAACCAATAAAAAATGATGTTTGGTGAAATTCGTTTTATAATTTTTCATATTTTTTAATTTCATCAAACATCATTAACCGATAAATGTCAGAAAGCGGAATATTGCAAAACATATTTTTTCCGGCTCGAAGCAAAACTTGCGGCTCTTCCCCGACGGAGGAAAAACAAAAGGAAGAAGCGATGCTGGTGGAGCGTGTATGTGCGGGCGAAAAACAGGCGTTTGATGAATTTTACAGAAAATTATCACCTTTGGTTCACGGAATCATTCTGGCAAAAGTGCCGCGGGATGAAGTTGACGATATTGTTCAGGAAGTTTTTATTTCTGCTTTTCAAAAACTTCATACGCTTCGGGATAAAAATGCCGTTTCGCCTTGGATTGCGAGTATTGCCCGCAATCGTGCGGTTGAGTTCTATCGCCGTCATAAACCGACGGTCGAACTTTCGGAAAATCTGAGCCATAACGGCAACGCCAAAAATGAGGCTCTGGAAATCCTGGAGGCGATCCGCGAACTGCCGGAAACTTACCGCGAAACTTTGATCCTGCGTCTGGTCGAAGGTTTAACCGGACCGGAAATCGCCGAACAGACGGGCTTAAAACACGAATCCGTCAGAGTAAACCTGCATCGGGGAATGAAGATTTTACGAAAGAAATTGGGCATCGAGGTATAAGTTATGAAAAAAGATTATCTATGGGACAAAACGGGAAACGATGCGGAAATCGAAAGACTGGAAAACGCTTTACAAGAATTTCGCTCGAAAAATACGACACCGCCCGAAATTCCCTCAAAAACTTTTGCCTTCGATAGAACGGCTTTGCCGAACCCGAATCCGCGTCGCTTTTTCAAACTTGCCTGGACAGGTTTTGCCGCCGCCGCCGGTTTATTAATATTCAGCATCGGAATTTTTCAGGTTTTGAATTTTGAAAAACAGGAAACGGCGAAAACCCAACCCGAACAAACTTCAAATGAGAAATCTACCGAAAATTTGCCCATTGCGGTAGAAGAAAAACCGTCTGATGAAAAGTCTTCAGAGGCAATTGATGAAACCAAGCCGAAAGTTGTCAAAGCCAAGTCTTATCCGCAGCGGAATCGAGCGAAACGATTTGTCAAAAATAAAAAGCGGGTCTCGGTTGAGCCGTCTGCAAACAAAACGATTGCCGGAACAGTAAAACCGGTCAAAAAAGATTTGCCGGATGATGAAACTTTAATTCTGACGAAAGAAGAAAAACAGGCGTATGACCAATTGATGAAGGCTCTGGCAATCACGAGTTCATCTTTGAAAACAGTTAAAGATAAAGCTCAGGGCATTGAAGAATAAAAATTTTTGGAGTTATTAAAAATTATGAAAGTATTTATCAAACATTCGTTAAAGTTTATTTTGTCAGCGGCGTTTATTCTGTCGGCGTTTATAATCGCCAATGCTCAGAATGCCCGTCTCCAATTTGATAATCTGAAACCCTTGGAAAGCCGGGCGAGAGATGTCGTCGAGATCAATATCGAAGGCAATGTTCTGAACTTAGCCAAACGGGTTTTGCTCAAGGTCAAAGACAAAGACGCTCAAAAGGTCGGCGAAGCGATCAAAGGACTCGAAGCGATCTATGTCCGCGTTTATAATTTTGAGAACGAAAACGAATATAGTCCGGGCGATATCGAAATTATCCGCTCGCAACTGACCGCACCGGGCTGGGAAAAACTCGCCAATGTCCGCAGTAAGAAAAACAACCAGAAAATTGATGTCTATACGATGTTCACGGGCGATGTCATGAGCGGCGTCGCCGTTTTAATCTCCGAAAATAAAACCATCGCCCTCGTCAATGTCATCGGTCCGATTGATATAGACCTGCTGGCCGAACTCGGCGGCAAACTGAACATTCCGAAAATAGATATTGAAACAACCGACGATAAAGAAGACCAGGACAAGGAGTAAGAAAAAATGACTTCAAAAAAGAAAATTTTGATAATGCTCGTCTTTCTATCGGCTTTGGTATTTACGCTGGCAGTTCCGCAGGCGGAAGCGAAAGGCAATGAATTCGATGCGGTTTGCGATCATCTGAAAACAAAATATCAGGCGAAAAAGGTCAAGATTCCGTTTATGTGGCTGGCACGTTTTGCTGTCGGCATCGTCCGTCCGGCGGGCGTCAAAAGCTTTAAGGTAACTATCTTCCGCGACCTTAAATTTTCGCCCGAAACGCTCAACGACGAAATGAGACTCGTGATGAGCGATGCTTTCAGCGATGAATGGACACCGATCCTGCGGGTGCGAAACCGCGACGGCAATCAGGTCTATATGAATATGCGGGAAGATGGCAAGAACGTAAAAATTATGCTCGTGACGATCGATAAAACGGAAGCGGTCGTCGTCCGGGCCAAATTCAATCCCGAAAAGTTAGCGGAATTTATCGAAAATCCGAGTATCTTCGGAATTTCGCTCGACGGCAAAGAAAACCCGGTCGAAGAAAAGATCGAAACTTCTGAAACCAAGGAGCAACTGACGGACAAAAATAAAAGCGAAGAGAAAAAAGATGGCAACTAACTTTTAGACGACTCAATCAAAGGAACATATTTTCCGTGGTTGTATTATATTCATAGCTCCTCCAAAGCGTAATAATACATAAAAAAGTTTCACGGAAAATAAAAAAAGGCGGTGGATTTTTGATAGCTTTCCACCGCCTTTGTTTACTTTAAATAAAAAGTCCGATCCATTCATTCCGTTTTATAAATACAAAATTTCGGATTATCTACGCATATTTGAATGACCATCCTAATATCTTCCAAACTTCCAATACTTAAACTATCTGTTCGGATTCAGCTAAATTCTTATTTCACAGTTATTAACCCGCATTCGCGTATATTATTTTAGATGGGCTTTCAAATTGCCTGTGTTTAATCATTGTAAAGTAGATTTGTCATCTCAAATCAATTGAAATTTCCTTAAAACCAAATTCTACTCAGGAGTAAAAAAATGAAGAATCTTATATCCACACTCGCCATCTTTACCATAATTTTAACTTTTTCAGCCATCACATTCGGACAAGCCTTAACGGGTTCGATAGAAGGAACTGTTACCGATCCGGCAGGTGCAGTAATTCCGGGAGCAACTGTTAGGGCAGAAAGCACGGGAACGACAACCGCATTTAACCAAACCGTTACAACAGATGAAAAGGGATACTATGTTTTTCCGCAGGTTGCACCGGGAAAATACGAAGTAACGGCTTCATCCACAGGCTTCAATACTGATAGACGAGATGCAACAGTTGTCTTAGATAAGGCGGTGCAACTACACTTTAATTTATCCGTCGGAGGGTCAACAAATACCACAATCGTTATTGAAGAAAATTCACGAGTTGATCCGACCGAATCAAAAAACGATACAAATATCACCAAAGAAATTTCCGAAAAACTTCCGAAAGAACCGACCTTTACGAGTCTTTTGAAGATCGCCCCGAATTTGCGACAAGAGCCTCTCGCGGGCGGTTTTCAGATTGACGGCGGTTCGGGTTCGGACAATACGTTTTTTGTTAACGGACAGGAAGTGACGAATTTTCGCACGGGGACGCTCGATGTAAATAACGATCTTTCCTTTGCGATCGTCCGCGAAGTGCAGGTCAAATCAACCGGAATTGATGCGGAATTTGCGGGTTCATTGGGCGGTGTCGTCAATGGCGTAACTTTCGGCGGAACGAAAGATTGGCATGGAAATTTCGGCGTGTCGTTCGAGCCGGATTGGCTGCAAGCCGAGCCGAATCCGGTTTTGATCCGCTTCGGTTCGGGAACCGGTCAGTTCGAGTATTTTCAGCCGAACAAAGACAAAGGTACGAATTATTTTCCCGTCGCTTCCCTGAGCGGTCCGGTTCTCAAAGATAAAGTTTGGGGATTATTTACATACGCCCCGCAGATTTTCAGAACTCAAAGAACGATTGATTATTACAACACGAGCAATCCGAACCGCTCGGTTTTAACGTCGCAAACTTACGAATCAACGATCAAAGGCGAACAGGCATTCGCCCGGATTGATGCCGAGCCTTTTTCGAAACTCCGCGTTTTCGGAAGTTTTCTGTGGAATCCATTCGTAATTGACGGCGAACTTCCCGCCCAGACGCTTTTTGTCGGAAATCCTTTTTTAACTCCGAATGATTTTGCCAGACGCGGCGGCCGCATCAATTCCAATATGGCCAACGGGCAAGCAATTTTTACACCTTTGGATTGGATGGTTTTAACCTTCCGGGCGGGCAGAAGTTTCCTGAACGAAAAACCCTCTGCTTACGGTGCCAATGCAGGGACGCGGTTCGGCGTTTCGACGGGTTCAACGTTTGATCCCTGCTCCGTTATTCCGGGCAGAACGACCGAATGCCGCGGATTTAATACAGGTGATAATTCAGTTACAAATTACGATGTCTCGACCCGCACAACATTTGACGCCGATGCCGGTTTTATCGGCATCAACGCACTCGGTCGCCATCATATTAAAGGCGGAGTCCAGTTCAGCGAACTCTACAATAATGTTGATTCCGGCTATGTCAGTTCGGGCTATGTGCTTTTATATTACGGTCGAAACATATCGGAATTTACGGGACTTCCATCTTTGCCTTTCTGTGATTTTAATAACATCCCGACGGGCGGAAATACCTGCACACTCGGAACTGCCAGAATACTCAGGATTGGAACTTTCGGCGAAGCAAGAAGTAAAAATACCGCTTTATTTATACAGGATTCCTGGACGATCAAAGATCGCCTGACTTTTAACATCGGTATAAGAGCGGAAAATGAAACCGTCCCGAATTACAGCGATGATCCGAATGCCCGGGAAATAAACTTCGGTTGGGGCGATAAAATAGCTCCGCGATTCGGCGTCGCGTTCGATGTCTTGGGAGACGGCAGAACCAAAATTTTCGGAAGTTACGGCTGGCATTACGACCGCTTCAAATACGAACTGCCGAGAAATCAATTCGGCGGACAAATTTTTCTCGATGCCTTTGCCCAGATCACACCGGGACGTGGACTGTCGCCGTTTGACTACACTTTGCAAGCAATGCTCGGCGGACGCGGAATCGTTCGGGGAGGTGAATGTCCGATCCAAAATCCGATGGGATATGTCGAGTGTGAATTTGACCGTTTTGTTCCGGTAAATCAATTTATCGTTATTCCTTTTGACCCGATTGATCCCGATCTCAAACCGACCCGTCAAAGCGAATACACATTCGGAATCGAACACGAATTCGGCAGTAATTTTGTGCTTGCCGGACGCTATACGCACAAACAACTCGATGAAGTCGTCGAAGACATCGGAACACTTAACGATCAGGGTTCGGAAGTTTATGTGATCGGCAATCCGGGACGCGGTTTTGCCTGTCAGGTTTCAGCCGGAATTCTCCCCTGTCCTGCAGCCGAGCGAAAATATGATGCGTTTGAAATCAGCATTGACAAGCGTTCGGCCAGATATTTCTTCAATGCAAATTATACATACAGCCGTCTTTTCGGTAATTATTCGGGTTTGGCAAGTTCGGATGAGTTCGGACGCAATGCACCGAATACGGGCAGATATTTTGACCTCCCGTTTCTCGGCTTTAATGCCGACGGTGTTCCCGATAACGGCCGACTCGCCACCGACCGTCCGCACGTCTTCAAAGCCTACGGCGGTTATTCTTTGGATTGGTTCGGCAACGGTATAAACACCACGCAGTTTTCGGCTTTTACGACCGTTCAGTCCGGCACGCCTCTGACGACCATCTATCCTTTGTACAGCGTCAATACTTCCGTTCTTTTTGAACGCGGAGATTTGGGAAGAACCGAAACCTATACCGAAACGGATTTTGCCGTCCGCCACAGCTACAATTTCGGAAGCGACCGAAGGTTTTCGATCGAACCCTTTGTCGTCATCTTAAATTTATTCAACGAACAGAATGAGATCGCCCGCAATACGACGATCGGAACAAATATTACGGCATTTCAACTGCAAGCCGGCGGTTGTATGACCTGTTCCGATCAGGTTTCGGTCTTTAACACGATCTTTAACGGCGGCGGAATCCGGCAATTCGTCTTGAATTATTACAACGCCAATCCGAACACCCGAATCAATACTTACAATCTGCCAAACGCTTTCCAACCAAGCCGTTCGGTCAGATTCGGGTTTGATTTCCGTTTCTAAATTTTCAACAACAAAAAGGCAAAAGAGAATTTTATTCTCTTTTGCCTTTTACTTTTTTACTTTTCACCCTTACTAACGTGCGGGTTTCTGCCCTACCTTTCTTCGATCGGAACATATTTCATATCCCAATTGCCGACGTATTCGGCACGCGGGCGAATGAGTTTGTTTTCGGCGTATTGTTCGAGAATATGGCCGGCCCAACCGGAAATTCTGGAAATGGCGAAGATCGGTGTGTAAAGGTCAAGAGGAATCCCCATCATATAGTAGGTCGAAGCCGAGTAGAAATCTACGTTTGGATTCAGTCCTTTCTTTTCCTTCATCAGATCTTCCAGTTTTTTCGACATCTCGAACCATTTTGTTTCGCCCGTCACGCCGCCCATCTGTTCGGAGAATTTACGAAGCCAGGTCGCCCTTGGGTCTTCCGTTTTATAAACGGCGTGGCCCATGCCCATAACTTTTTCTTTGTTGGCGAGTTTGTTCTCAAGCCACGATTCGACGTTTTCAACCTCACCGATCTCTTTTAAAGCCCTCATGACGGCCGTATTTGCTCCGCCGTGCAGTGGTCCGGCAAGTGCGGCGATACCGCCCGTCACCGCTCCATACATATCCGCCAGAGTTCCCGAAATTACGCGGGTTGTAAAGGTCGAAGCATTAAAACCGTGATCGGCGTGCAGGATCAAACAAATATCGAGCATCCTCGCTTCACTCGGATCGGGCTTTTCACCACGCATCATATAGAGAAAGTTTTCGGCGATGTCCAGACTCGTATCGGGATGAACGGGTTCCTGATCGGTGCGGATTCTTTCCCACGCCGCGATGATGGTCGGAAACTGGGCGGTCAGTTTAATCGCCGCTTTTTTCGCACTTTCGATGTCCGTCGCTGTTCCTTCCTTGTCGTAGAATGCGAGCGTCGAAACGCAGGTTCGCAAAACGTCCATCGGTGCGGCATCGTGCGGAAAATGCTTCATAAAGACGATGATTTCCGACGGCACTTCGTAATTGGCACGAAGTTCCGTTTTGAGCATATCGAGTTCGTCCTGCTTCGGCATCCGTCCGTTCCAAAGCAGAAAGACGGTTTCTTCAAACGTCGAATGTTCCGCGAGATCGTGTATGTTGTAACCCTGATAGATTAAGATTCCTTCGTCGCCGTTGACCTTGCTCATTTTTGATTGAGCGGCAACTACGCCACGCAATCCGCCCGCCGCTGACGAAGTTGTTGCAGTTGATTCATTACTCATTTTTTTTATATACCTTTTATAAATATTAGATTTTTTGCTTATCTTGAAGATACCAAAGACACTTACAAGAAACAAGCGAAAGGGTTGATTTTAGTGTGTAAAAACGATTTTTTTACGGGTGTTTATGTGAAAATTTTTGAAAACCTCAAAATTTTCAATCAATCAATGTTTCTTATATCAATCGCTCCGAACGTTTGATTAGTTCTTGCTTTGAGCCTTGTGAAATTTATCAAGTCTCGGCGTATTTGACTTTGAAGTTTATTTTTTCACTGGTCGAAATTTCTTCGCCCTGTTTTTGGATCGAATGGACACGCCAATCTTCTTTTGTCTCGGGAAAATCCGTGCGAAAATGTCCGCCGCGGGATTCTTCACGCCAGAGTGCGGCACGGGTTACGAGTTTTGCCAGAGTTACGAAATTCCTTGATGCATTCGATAAATTCGCCTGCTCGATCTGCTCGAACTCTTTTAAGGCTCTCTGCAAAGAATCCTGATCCCGCACGATCCCGACCCGTTCCCACATCACACGCTTCACACGCTTTTTGACCGCCGTCGCAATCTCTTCGGATTTCGGGTTTTGGATTTTGTTTTTCGGACTTGCTTCAACTTTGAACTCTGAACTCTGAACTCTGAACTCGGCTGTGTCTTCCGATGCGGCAACACCGGCTCTCGCCCCGAAAACCAAACCTTCCAAAAGAGAGTTTGAAGCAAGCCGGTTCGCTCCGTGAACGCCCGTGCAGGTAACTTCGCCCGCCGCGTATAAACCTTCGATCGTCGTTCTGCCCCAGAGATCGGTGCGGACTCCGCCCATCGTATAATGCGAAGCAGGCGAAACGGGCAGTAAATCCGCCGCGATATTTAAGCCGTAAAATTTGCAGGTTTCGTAAATTTTCGGAAAGCGTTCTTTTAAGAATTCTTCGCTCTTTTCGGTGATGTCCAGATAGACGGTTCGCGTTCCCGTCTTTCGCATTTCGGAGACGATCGAACGCGAAACGATATCCCGCGGTGCGAGTTCAAGCCGTTCATCATAATCGCCCATAAAACGCTTGCCGTGAGCGTTTCTCAAGACCGCACCTTCGCCGCGCATCGCTTCGCTTAAAAGAAATCGCGGGGCATTTTCGATATTCAGAGCTGTCGGATGAAACTGGACGAATTCCATATCGGCGATCTCCGCTCCGGCAAAATACGACATCGCCATCCCGTCGCCCGTCGCCACCGGCGGATTGGTCGAATGCTGATAAAGCTGTCCCGCACCGCCCGTGCAGAGAATGACGGCTTTGGCAAAAATGTCCCGCGGCGTTTTCAAGATCGGGTCTAAATATCGCACACCGACGCATTTTTCGTCCCGGACAATCAGACTTTCCGTATGCGAAAACGGCAGAAGATTAATATTTTTTTCCTGTCTCGCCCGGGCGATCAAAGCCCGGACTATTTCCTTTCCGGTCGAATCACCGTGGGCGTGCAAAATTCGGCGGCGGGAATGAGCGGCTTCCTGCGTAAAAACCAGTTTTCCGCCTTCGCGGTCAAATTCAGTTCCCCATTCGATCAGTTGTTTGATGTATTTCGTGCCTTCCGCAACCAGCGTTTCGACCGCCTTTTCATCGCAAAGTCCGGCACCGGCAACCAATGTGTCGTCTTCGTGCAGTTCGGCATTGTCATCGTCGGATAAAACGACCGCGACACCGCCCTGAGCCCATTCGGTATTGGAATCAGATGTTTTCGATTTTGTCAGCACCGAAACGCGTCCGCCCGTTTTCGCCAGTTCGATGGACGCCCGAAGCCCGGCAATTCCACTGCCGATGACGATAAAATCCGTTTGCAAAGACATATTTGAAATTATGTGTCCTGATTTGAGAAAATTCAAATTTAAAGTCGCTGTAATTTCGGCTTATAATGCCAGTGCCCGCTTATAAAAAATGTATAAAAAGATCGGTCAGACGACGGAGATAAATTTACTCGAAGCCGAAAGATTTTTGCCTTCCGGAGATTTTGCGGCACGTCTTGAATTTGCCGAAAGACAATACCGCTCACGCCTTCGCTTTACCCGGCTGAAATCGTTCTACAAAAAAAATTACTGCCGTCTGACCCGGCTTCATCTGCTTGCCACCTGTGCCGTTACGCTCGGACGCTTTGCCGGATTTTCAAAAACTTTCGATGAAATGGGCGAAAATTTTTTGCCGTTTGACGAAACGGACAAACCACGCACCGCCGAATGGCTCGAATATACAGAAGCCTGCCAAGAAAATCTGCCGCTCGAAGTGCGTGAAGAATTGTGGCTTGTCGCCCATTTTAAGGATTTGCAAACGGTGCGTGAAAACGGTCTTTATAAAGCTTTTGAAATTGAAGCATCGGAACATAAGGACGAACCTGTCTGGCAATTCCTCCAGCAACATATGGATGTCGCCCTCGGTGTGCGGATGATGGATAATTCGGCGATCAGCGGTCTCATGCCGTATGAAACCGCTTTTGCCGACAGTCTTGTGTTAACCGTCAAAAAACTTTTCACCGTCGCTTCCAAACTCGTTTTTCTCTACACCAAAGAATCCGCCCGGGCAGTTTTGAACTTTTCCGAGCGAACGCCGGGTGGTCTGATCAGCTATCGCCGGACGGCCTTCGAGATGCTCGGCTATTTTCTGAATTCCTTTACGGTTTCCAAAACGTTCCGACGCGGCATCCGCAGCCGCGAACGCGGCAAGGTCGCATCGGATGAAAACTGGACGCTTCTGGAAATGTCGCTCGGCCAAGAGGTTGAAAAAATAAATCCTCTGATCAGAGAATTTTACGGCAATCCCTCGCATTTTGACGTCACCGCCAGCCTCAAACTGGAAACACTTCCGGCCCGGTTCTGGTCGCGTTTTATAACCCTGCTTCTCGGACAAGGTTTATACGAAACCGATCTGGAAGAAATCCCCGCCCGTCTTCGCATCTTCGCAAGACTCGACGGCTCGATGCATTTTATCCGCGAACTTTACTGCGACGGCAAATTCCGTATCTTCGATTCGGATTTCGTCGTCAAAAACGGAAAACTCTACGAGATTTTCACCGACCTGAAAACTTCGGTCGAACTGCACGTCGAACCTTCGGAAAATGGCGGTCTGCTCATCACCAGCCGCAACTTTTTTTTTCACGGTAAACGGATGCCTTCGCTCGGGCTGGCGGTCGAATTCAAAAGCCGCGTCGCCGTTGAAAAAACTTTGAAAATTCAAGGCGATCTGATGATGAAACCGAAAACAAAAATTGGCCGTGTGTTCGCCTACAAGGTTCTGCGAAGACCGAAAGATTTGGGAAGCATCCGCTACACCATCCAAAAACGGTTACCTGAAAAAGTTACCTGATGAGAAAAAATAAGCTGTGAGGATAAAGTAGTTATACAGTTTTAATCTTGTCGGGATAAATGATTTATAATTTTGAGAGGTTTGGTTTCATATACACTTCTAATTGCTTCGGCAAGTCTGTTTTGAGAAACAGAGCCTCGTAAAGTAACCACATTGTCTTTTACATCAAATGAAATATTATCAAATTTTCTCTCTGCCAAAATTTTTTTTACCTTTGCACTCAATTCTTCATCAGTTTGTCTGAGAATAAACGGAGTTTCAAACTCTTTTAAGCTTTGCCAGAAAATTATCAAACTTCCGTCTTCATTCTGACGATGAATCTTTAAATAAACCAAAATGTCCGTGTCTTCAAAATTTATTGACCGCAGAAGATATGCGTTTCCGACATTGACGGGAACTTTTTCTTTAAATTTTAAATTATTTACTTCATAATTACGGGCTTTTTCCTGTTCCGCTCTGATCTCTTTTATATATTTCGGCGGTTGATATTTCGATAAAAATCCTGCTTCCGCAGTTAATTTGGCATATTCCAAAGAGATTG
>JBGTRS010000020.1:15375-18117 GCA_041940665.1 Pyrinomonadaceae bacterium
CCTAAATCTACGATGAAACCGTAATCCGCTCCGGCAAACCCAACCATTAATCTATTTCGCTGTAATTCAATCTGCGGCGTTTCGTTATAACTATGGGATTTTTTCGTGAATGAGTAATACGCTCCACCGCCGCGAATTTTGAATGGATTATCATTGGTGTCAAACATTCCGCGCGGCAAAATTTTGAAAACATTGAGATTTTCCACATCGGCCTGTATCGAATCCTGCTCCGTCGGCGAAAGTATTTCGATCGTCTCGCCGGGCTTTGGCGTTTCGGTTTCTTGAGAAAAAACAAAAACACTTAGTAAAAGAATGGTAACCAGGCATTTTAATGAAGCACGCATAATTAAATCTCCTTTTTTAGAATTTATTGTTTAGATGAGACATTCAGCTAAAAAGTCTAGAAAACACCGCTTAATAAAGAGATTTTGAACTCTATATATAAAAAAAGCAATAAAAAGATTGACACTACGAAAGCTTTCGTAGTAATCTCTCAAATACGAAAAACTTCGTAGATATTCGAATATGCTTAAACTTTTCAAGACGATATTTATTTTAATGATTTTGGGCACCATCTCAGTTTTTGCTCAAACAAGAGAAGTTGCCGTAACTTTCGACGACCTGCCCGCCACGCGACAGGCCGAAAATTTTGCCTATCAAAAATACGTAACGGACGAACTGCTGGCAAAATTAAAAAAAGAAAAGATACCGGCGATCGGTTTTGTCAATGAATACCGCATTATCAAATACGGCGAGATTGATAAACGAACCGAGCTTTTAAAAAAATGGCTCGACGCGGGACACGAACTCGGCAACCACACCTTTTCGCACATCGCCATCAATTCAAATACATTTGAAGACTATACGGCGGACTTGATCCGCGGTGAAACGATCACGCGGATGCTGCTTGAGCAGAAGGGTAAGAAATTAAGATTTTATCGCCACACGCAACTCCGCACGGGACCGACCGAAGAATACAGACTGAAACTTTCCGCATTCCTGAAAAACCGAGGCTACACGGTCGCTCCCGTCACCATTGATAATAACGATTACATCTACACGATCGTCTATTCCGACGCGAAAGCAAAAGGCGATACAGAGTTGCAGGCGAAGATCGTCAGATCATATATCGGGTATTTGGAAAGCGTTTTCGAACATTTTGAAAATCTGAGCCGGGATTTTCTGGGGCGAGAAATTAAACAAACCTTGCTACTTCATGCGAATGAAATAAATGCCGATCATTTCGACAAAGTCGCCGCAATGATGCGTTTAAGAGGTTATAAATTTATAACTCTGGAAGAAGCATTAAAAGACGAAGCCTATACTTTGCCCGAAGTTCAGGCAATGCGTGGGCTTTCGTGGCTGCACCGCTGGATGCTGGCGAAAGGTCTGGAGAAAAAGGACGAACCGACCGAGCCGAAATTTATTGCCGATCTGTTCGCCAGGATTTTGGAAGAAGACCGGCAAAACAGAAGTAATTAGATTGTTGATACTGCCGAACGGGAGATATTTTAATGAATAAAATTTTTAGTATTTTTCTAAGTTTCACGATCTTTGCCGCCGTCATCAGCGGGCAGTCAGGCAATATCGGCAACGAACTCGATAAATATCTCACCGCCCGAACCGAACTCGGACGCTTTAGCGGGGCGGTTTTGATCGCCCAAAACGAAGAGATAATTCTGCGAAAAGGTTTCGGCTTTCGGGATGTCGAAAACAAAATTCCCTACACGCCCCAAACAAAACACAGAATCGCTTCGATCTCCAAGATGTTTACGGCGACGGCGGCTCTTAAACTGCGTGATTTGGGAAAACTAAAACTTGAAGATTCGGTCTGCGAATATCTCGAAGATTGTCCTGATGCATGGAAACCCGTCCGGATAGAAAATCTTCTGCGGCACAATTCGGGAATTCCCGATCTCGGAGATAAATTAGGTGAAAAAAATTATGCCGAATTTACAAAACAAAAAGATCTTTCAAAGAAAATCCTGGAAAAAGCAAAGGAATTCTCAATAGATTTCAAGCCCGGCGAAAAATTCCGATACAGCAACACGGGCTTTGTCGTTTTAGAGCATATTATCGAAAAAGCGTCGGGAAAAAGTTTTACCGCCTTTGTTGAAAAAGAAATTTTAAGACCGGCGAAGATGACAGATACCGGTTATTTCAACGCCGGAAACCCGCCGAAAAATCTGGCTTTCGGCTACACGCACGGCAATCTGGGATGGAAGAAAATGCTGGCCGGATTTTCTTTAACGGACGGCTACCTTGAGAAAAAACCGCATTCGGTCTATACCGCTTCTCCCGGTTCCGGCGGACTTTACAGCACGATTGACGATCTGTTTCGCTGGAATAAAATTATGGACAGCGAAAACGGTCTGATTTCCAGGAAACTCGCTTCCGAAATTTTTGACCCGAAGGGCGGAAGATACGGTTACGGCTGGTTTATCGAAGCGGACGGCACGGAGTATTCGCACAACGGCATAATTCCGGGCTTCGTTTCATATTTTGGAAAATTCCCGGAAGAAAATCTGACCATCATTTTATTTTCAAATCTCGACCGCATTCGTCTCAGCACGGTCATAAGGGATTTACAACTTATCGCCACGGGTAAACCCTTTGATATGCCCGTCCGCGGAAACGTCATCGAACTTACCGAAAAACAGATCGCGGCACTCGAAGGCGATTATAAAACTTCGGACGGAAAAAGTCTGAAAGTAAAAAACGAGCCAGATTATTTCACGGGTT
>JBGTRS010000021.1:0-18068 GCA_041940665.1 Pyrinomonadaceae bacterium
GATCGTTTTTTTGTTTATCAAGACAAATGATCGGCGATCAAACAGAACAATTAACAAAATAAAAAAAACGGCATTGGAGCCAACCGCTTCCGGTGCCGTTTTTTTATTTTGAATTTTGCCGGTTCGGGTGTATTTTTATAAAAAAAAATTCTGACAGTTCTGAGAATTTCCGGCTTACATAAAAATTTCAGTTGAGGAGAAAAAAAGATGAATTCTAAAATGGATAGATGCGGAAATTTCCGCCTTCCGGCGATATTTTTGATGATTTTCGTTTTACTCGGTTCGGGTGAAATTCGCGGCGGCTTTTTGTATGTTCTCAACGACAACAACACAGCGAGCCAGATCTACGGGTATCGGGTCAACGAACAGACCGGTGCACTGACCGCACTGACCGGCTTTCCGATCAGTCCGGGAATCGGCGGCAATAATTCCATCGTCAGCGAACGGATGGTCGCTGATCCTTATAACAAGCGTTTATATGTCATCAACGAAACCGATGACACGATTGCCGCCTACAGGGTTGATCCGGCGACCGGCGGACTGACGGCGATGCCCTTCAGTCCGATCGTACTCGGCACGGGAACGCGCAACACGATTCGTGTTCATCCGTCGGGATCGCCGCTGATTACTTCGACCAGCACGACGAGCGGCATCATTCAAAGTTTTAATATCACGGCGACAACCGCGACGCCGGCGTCGGGCAGTCCGTTCGCCGTGCCGGCCGGGCTTTCCGTTTTTTCAAGTATTTTCAGTCAGAACGGCAGTTTTTATTACGCCGGAGGAAATACCGGCACCGCCATCGCCGGGTTTGCGGTTGATCCTGCCAGCGGAACCTTGACCGCCCTGGCCGGTTCGCCGTTCGACTCGGGGGCTTCGAATCCGCTTGCCTATGCGACCGATTCTTCAGGCCGGCTGTTTATCGTCAACAGTACCGACACGGCGGCCCGAGTTTTTTCTTCGGCAAACGGGATTTTATCGCCGGTAACCGGTAATCCGTTTCCGTCGGGATTGACGCAGAGACGCTACGGCCTGGTTCATCCGAGTCAGAAATTTTATATAGTTGCCGGAAATACGGGGAGCAACGTCGGGGTTTATCAAATTTCCGGAGAAGGAGCGGCGACGACGCTGACCGCGGTCAGCGGTTCGCCCTTTGCCACCGGCGGCACGACCGCCAACAATCTGGCGGCCAATCAGTCCGGCACGTTTCTTTATGTCGGCAACCGCATCAGCCGCAACGTGACGACGTTTTCATTCAACCCTTCGACCGGTGTTTTGACGAGTTCGGGAGTCCAGCCATCGAATACGAACGGCACGACCGGTGCACTCAACGGCATCGCCTATATGCCGGATCCGAACATAACGCCGTTTGATTTTGACGGCGACGGCCGGGCCGATCAGGCTGTTTTTCGCCCCTCCGATCAAGTCTGGTATCTGCTCGGTTCGCAGTCCGGTTTTTCCGCCACCCAATTCGGTTTGTCCGCCGACAAACTCACGCCCGCCGATTTCGACGGTGACAGCCAAACCGACCTCGCCGTTTTCCGCGACGGCACCTGGTATATCAACCGTTCTTCGGATAATTCGGTGCAATTCATTCAATGGGGAGCGGCCGGAGACATACCCGTTCCGGCTGATTTTGACGGCGACGGACAGGCTGATCTGACCGTCTTTCGCCCGTCAAACGGCAATTGGTATGTCCGCCAATCCTCGAATGACCAGCTTTTCGGCTTGAACTGGGGGATCAGCGGCGACGTTCCGGTCATCGGCGATTACGATGGTGACGGCACGGCGGATTTTGTGGTTTTCCGTCCGTCAAACGGGACATGGTATATTCTCCGCAGTAGTGACGATCAGGCATCTGTCGAGCAGTTCGGCTTAAACGGCGATTTGCCGCAGTCGGGTGATTTTAATGGCGACGGAAGCAGTGATCTGGCGGTATTTCGTCCGTCGGACGGCACCTGGTATATTGCCCAACCGACCGGTACTCCGGCACAGAATTTCGATGCTTACCCGTTCGGTCTGGCGACCGATACGCCGGTGGCGGCAGATTATGATGGTGACGGACGAACGGACATTGCCGTCTATCGGGACGGTTTATGGTATCTTCTGCGGTCACAGCAAGGATTCGGAACGGTGCAGTTCGGTCTCGCCGGAGATAAACCGATTCCCGCGGTCTTTGGGCCTTAAAATGATTTCCGAAAAAAAAGAGTGGCGTAGGTTTTTTCCCCGCCACTCCGAACAAATCGAGTTTTTACACGAATCGCGGCAAATTAATTTCTCGAGCGTCGCCGGCCATGGGCACACGGGATTGATTTTTAGTTGAAGATTTGGCGAAAAAAAGCGATGAACATCGGATAGACATAATGAACGGAAGAAAAAACTATGAACTTTATCGAAAAAATAGGTTGGAATTTTTCTGCCGGAGCTAGAAAAAATAGGGCCGGACTTTTTCGCAATCATTTTATCCTGGATGAACATACAAAGATTTTAGATTTGGGTTCGATGGACGGAACAAATATCCACAACATCTTACAGAACACCAAGGTCAGGAATGAAAATGTTTATATTGCCGATCTTTATGAGGATGCGATAAAAACCGGCGAGAAGAAGTTCGGCTTTAAACCTGTTCTAATTGATGAAAATGATAGATTGCCGTTTGCGGATAAGTTCTTTGACATCGTTTATTGCTCGTCCGTCATCGAGCATGTGACTATTTCCAAAGCGGATCTGTGGAGTTTGAAAAACGGCAAAAAATTTAAGGCCGCTTCCCGGGAAAGACAGCAGAGATTTGCCGAAGAGATCTGCCGTTTGGGTCGGCAATATTTTGTCCAGACACCGGCCAAGGGCTTTCCGGTCGAAAGCCACACATGGCTTCCGCTGGTCGGCTATCTGCCGAGAGAGATGTTTCTTCCCGTGCTGAAATTGAGCAACAGATTTTGGGTTAAAGATGCCTTGCCTGATTTTAACTTGCTGGGGAAAAAGGATATGGAGAGTCTTTTTCCCGACGCCGAAATCATCGGCGAAATAAAATTCGGTCTGACAAAATCAATTATGGCGATAAAATCGGAAAAATTATAGATCCAATGATTTCAGATACTCACGAAAATCATTCCCGAGATCATTGCGTTTCAAAGCAAATTCAACCGTGGCGATCAAAAACCCCAGCTTATCTCCGGCATCGTGTCGCGTGCCTTCGAGTTTGACGGCGTAAAAATCTTTGCCTTCATTGAGCATCAGACGCATCGCATCGGTGATCTGGATCTCGCCACCGGCTCCTTTTTCCGTGCGTTCGATAGCATCGAAAACATCAGGCGTTAAGATATACCTCCCGATAATCGCGAGATCGGACGGGGCGTCTTCAAACGCCGGTTTTTCGACCATATCTTTTACTTTGAAAACATTTTCGTGATCGGTATCTTCGGTTTCGATGACACCGAACCGCGAGATCGCTTCGCCTTCGACCTGCATCGTGGCGATGACGGGAGCTTCGTATTTTTCATAAACTTTCATCATTTGCTTTAAGGCCGGTTTTTCCGCATCAACGACATCATCGGCCAAGAGAACGGCAAATGCTTCATTTTCGGCAAAATCCTTGGCTTGATATATGGCGTGTCCCAAACCGAGTGCCTGCTGTTGGCGGGTGTAGGTAATGCGGGCGATGTCGGCGATGTCCCGCACCATCTTGAACATCTCGTCCTTGCCTTTTGCTTTGAGAAGCTGTTCGAGTTCGAACGAGATATCGAAATGATTTTCGATCGGGGCTTTTTCGCGTCCCGTCACGATCAAAATTGATTCGATTCCCGAATTTACGGCTTCTTCAACCGAATACTGAATCAGAGGTTTATCAACCAGCGGCAGCATCTCTTTCGGCGACGCTTTCGTTGCGGGTAAAAATCTTGTTCCCAAACCTGCGGCGGGAAAAACCGCTTTGCGAATTTTGTTTGTCATAAGTTCGATAAAATTTAAGTTGTAAAAATCTGCCAATATATGGCAAATTAAAAATTGTAGGCGATAAAGAGATTTGAAACAAACTTGCGGAAATTTTGGTAGTGTCCTAAAAGTGTGTGTTTTTATCTTCTTAGCGAACTTAGCCCCACTTGGCGGGATAAAAAAAGATTTCCCGCCAAGTGGCCAAGACGCAAAGTAAGAATAAGTTGTTGGAAGTAAGCAACACGAAATTAGGACACTGCTGAAATTTTTAACCGAATGAAAAAAGCAAACTTTACATTGATTTTAATTCTGCTTGCGATGACCGCTCCGACGGTTTTCGGGCAGGAGATCGAGCCGTGTCCGCTCTCGAAAGTTATGACCTTGCCGCTTCAAGGCGATTACGGAAGTTTCGGGCAATTTGCGGTCGTCCGGCAGGAAATACCGAATCCGAATCAATCCGCTCCGGCACCGATCTCGGTCTTTATTCCGGCCAATGCGACCGCCGCGAACCGTGTGCCCGTTGTCTTTTTCTCGCACGGCTACGGCGGAACGAACTATCTTTTTTACGAAACGCTTCTTCGCCAACTCTCAAGCAACGGCTATATCGTCGTCTTTTCGCCCTACACGGCAAATATATTTTCGACACACGCCAACCGCTACAATCAGCTGTGGGGCGGTTTTGAAAAAGCCGTCACGGATTTCGACAATATTATGGACACCAGCCGCGTCGGTTTTATCGGGCATTCTTACGGTGCGGGAGCCACGCCCGAAATGGCCCGGCGGGGCTTGAATGCGGGTTGGGGAACGAACGGTTTATATCTGTTCGTAATGGCGGCCTGGTATAACTGGGGAACGAATTTGAACCAGATTCCGGCCACGGCAAAAATGGTCGTGCAGGTTTATTGGGATGACGCGACAAACGAGCATCTCATTTCGCAAAACGATGTCTGGAACAGATTGCCGCAGATCACCGAAAAAAAATGGCAGGTAATTCGGGCTTCCCGAACTTTCTGTTCGCTTGAAGCCGGCCACGGAGTTCCGGTGACAAACAGTCTCGGACAGACCGAAGCCGCATTGGACGGCTATGACGCCTGGGGCGTTTGGCGTCGGATTCACGCCCTTTCCGTCTATACATTTACGGGCAATCAAAATGCAAAAACGGTCGCATTCGGCGATGACGCCGAGATGGGCAAATGGCGTGGAGCTTTCCGCCTGCGAAAGATCGCTCCGCTCGAATCAGCCGATTCGCCCGTTCTAAATACGAGTTCATCAGCGACCTGGACTTGGGCAAACAAATGCACCGTCGCCGACCCCGGAACGCCTTGCCCATAAAGCGAAAAACATTTATTGTAAGGTTTAAGCGGTCGGCTTTGACCGCTTTTTTGTTTATGTTGATAATAGATAGATTTTAGAATAAAGCTGTAACGCCACCGTCCCGGTGGCAGTCTGCGGCGGCATCTTGCCGCCGCATCTACGTCGCTTGTGCTTTAAACTAAGCAAATTTCAGGTTGAATCGGTGGGCAGGATGCCCACCGGACAGCCACCGGGACGGTGGCGTTACGGTTTTAAAACAGAGGAATTTATAACAAAATGCTTGATTTACATTATGTCAGAGAAAATTTGGAAAAGGTGCGGGAAGCGTGTGAAAAACGTAACTTTCCGACCGAAACTTTAGAAGATTTTATTGCCCTCGATGCCGAACGCCGCGAAGTTATCGGCGAATCAGACCGCATCAATCAGCAGAGAAACGCTTCGAGTAAAGAGATCGGCGCGTTGATGCAGTCGGGAAAAAAAGAAGAAGCCGAAGCAAAAAAATCGGAAGTTGCCGGGTTAAAACAAAAGCAACAAGACCTTGACCACCGGCGAAGAGAAGTTGAAGAAAAGATGGACGAACTTCTGGCGGGTTTGCCGAATATTCCGGCGGATGATGTTCCGGTTGGCACGGACGAGTCTGACAATAAGGAAATTTCAAGTTGGGGCGAACCTCGAAAATTTGATTTTGAACCGAAAGACCACGTTGAACTCGGCGAAAGTTTAGGGATTTTGGATTTGGAACGGGCGGCAAAAATTGCCGGTGCGAGATTTGCAATCCTCAACGGTGCCGGTGCGAGACTTGAACGTGCCTTGATAAATTTTATGCTCGAAGTTCACACGACCCGGCACGGTTATAAGGAAACCTTGCCGCCGTTTATCGTCAATGACAGATCGCTTTTCGGAACATCAAACCTGCCGAAATTTGAGGAAGATTTATTTAAATTGCGGGACGAACGCAATTTATATCTGATTCCGACGGCGGAAGCTCCCGTTACAAATTATCACGCCGAAGAGATTCTCGATGCCAAAGATCTGCCGATGAAATGGACGGCCTACACGCCTTGTTTTCGTTCGGAAGCCGGAAGTTACGGGCGTGATACGCGAGGGATCATCCGCCAGCATCAGTTTGAAAAAGTTGAACTCGTCAAATACTGCCTGCCCGAAAACTCGGAAGAAGAACACGAAACATTAACAGCGGACGCTGAAAAGATTTTGCAAATGCTCGAACTGCCGTATCGCAAAGTCGTGCTTTCAACGGGCGATCTCGGTTTCGGTTCGCATAAAACTTACGACCTCGAAGTCTGGCTGCCGTCGCAAAGTACATACCGCGAAATCTCAAGCTGTTCAAACTTTGGAGATTTTCAGGCTCGCCGTATGAATTTGCGTTTTAAGAGAAGCGGCGACGCCAAACCCGAATTTGCCCATACTTTGAACGGTTCGGGGTTAGCCGTCGGGCGAACCTGGATCGCCATTTTGGAAAATTATCAGCAATCTGACGGAAGTATTATTATTCCCGAAGTTTTGAAACCGTATATGAACGGTTTGGAGAAAATTGAAGCAAATCAATAACCTTTGGAGACAATTATGAAAAAATTATTTCCGCTTCTGATTCTTATTCTGACTTTTTCATCATTCGGACAAAAGAAACAAGTAAGTATTGAAGAGTTTGACCGCATTGAATTAAATTCATATAAGTATTTGAGAGAAAATTCTTATCGTTCGATGAGTGTTATTGAGAGGTTTGACAGCAAAACTCTGGCTTTAAAATCAGTTTGGAAAACTCTCTATGAAAGAACAACTTCTGGGTATCAATACAGTTCAGAAACCTTTGAGAGTGATGGAAAAAAAAGCAAAACCGAATCTTTAGCCATTGAAAAACAATATTTTGTAAGAAGAAACGAAGGTAAATGGAAAAAAGAATCTTGGGGAAGTACGGGCGGTTCTCAGCCAAACTCGGAAATTAAATTTCTAGGTCGGACACAAATTGGTGATGAGATTGAGTTGGTTTATGAGGTAACCAAAAAGCCAACGAGTTTCTACAATAAAGCAAAAACAACTTTTTGGTTTAATGAAAAAGGCATGTTGCTCCGAACCGTCTTTCGCTCCGAGTCTGCCAAAACAAGTGAGATAATTATTAGCCGAAAGGAATTCGATTACAAAACTCCTATAGTCGAAATGAAAATTCCAAAAATTGAATAATTAAAGGCAAAAGCGGTCATAGCTAACATCATTCTATATCAGCCATAACCGCTTTTGTTTTCCTCGAAAGCAGTTTCCTTAAAACTGCTTTTCAATTAATATTTAAAAATTATTTTGCTTTAACCGGAACGGCGACCATCGTTTTGTCCCAAGCCATAATCATATTGCCGTCGTTGAAAACTATCGAGAAGTTTTCCAGCGGCTCGTCCATCATTTCGGGATTTGCCTTAACGCGGACGACATCCATTTTGTCATCGTAGGTAAATGCTCCCCATTGATGCAGACCGTTATTTAAGATGATGTCCCAGGAATCTTTATCCGGAATCGTGAAAAGTGCGTAAGTTCCCGCTTTTACTTCCTTGCCGCCGAACATTACGTCCCGGTAAAAGGTGATTTCGGTGGCTTCGTCGGCCCCCGTTCGCCAGACCTTTCCGAAGGGAACGAGTTCGCCGAAGATGACACGGTCGTTTTTATATGGACGGCTGTAAATGACTTTCGCGTGAACGGGACCGTTGCGGCCTTCACGCAGATAGGAAATATCGGTCGGGCTTTTTTGAATGCCCGGAAATTTGATTTCCTTTTTGGTTTCTTCCTTTTTATCCTGGGCATTGACGCTGACTAAGCCGCCCGTAAAAATAAATGCAAATAGCAACAGAAAAATTGTGTATTTCATAAATGATCTTTCCTCTTAAATTTTTAATTTTTTGTATTGATGCCTTTAATGATAACAGAAAATTTTGAGTTATCTCCAATACAATATCCGCAAAAAAGTATTTTATTCCTTTTCGATGAAAAATAAAGAATGCCAAAAAAAAGTTTTCCGCCGGACTTCCGGTAAATATTTTTATAAAAAACACCCGCTTTGCTTTGACTAAGTAATTACGGTGTAGTTACACTATTTTTTATGAAAACGCAGATAATCAAGATCGGCAATTCAAAGGGTATCAGAATCCCGAAACCGATCCTCGAACAGAGCAGTTTGGACGGCGAGGTCGAACTCGAGGTCGTTGACGAAGGCTTGTTGATAAAATCATCCGGCAAACCGCGGGCAAATTGGGCGAAGGCATTTAAGGAAATGTCGGAAAATGACGGCGATGAGATGATCATCGAGGACGCGGCAAACAATTTTGAAAAGGAGAATTGGCGATGGTAAAACGCTTTGAAGTCTATCTGTTCGACCTGGATGCAAACCCTTCCGGCGATGCCAAAAACACACGCCCGTGCGTGATCGTCTCGCCCGACGAAATGAACGCCCATATCGAATCGGTCATCATCGCTCCCGTTTCTTCCGTCAACCGCAACTACCCGACGCGGGTTGATTTTGATTTTCTCAACAAAAAAAGAACCATCGTGCTCGACCAGATCCGCACGGTCGAAAAAGACCGCCTCGTCAAAAAGATCGGCGAAGTCAAAGGCAATACAAAACGAAAAGTTTCCGATGTCCTGCAGGAAATGTTTTCGATGTAAATATAAAGATGGAAGCCGTAATTTTTGTCGGAATTCAAGCGTCGGGAAAATCTTCATTTTATAAGGAAAAGTTTTTTGATACTCATATCCGCATCAATCTAGATATGTTGGGGACGCGAAATCGTGAAAAGATTTTATTAAATGCCTGTCTGGAAGCGAAACAGAAATTTGTTTTCGATAAAACCAATCTGACGATTGAGGAACGGAAATCGATCATTTCCGAAATCAAAAAACATAAATTTAAAGTTATCGGATATTATTTTCAGTCAAAATTAGAAGATTGTCTGGAGCGAAATGAACAACGGGAAGGCAAAGCGAAAATTCCCGAAAAAGGATTATTGGCAGCATTCAAACGCCTGGAGATTCCCAAATTGGAAGAGGGCTTTGATGGATTGTTTTATGTAAAAATCGAAGATGGAAAGTTTGTAATTGAAGAATGGAAAGATGAAGTTTGATGAATTGGATAAAAAGATGCGTATGTTTGAAACCGCACACGATATGAGTGTTTTGCCGGAAATTTATATGGTGGCAAGACTTGACGGACGCTCATTTACCCGTTTAACCAAAGAGGTTCATAAATTTGAAGCACCGTTTGACGAAAAGATGCGGGAAATAATGGTCGAAACGGTCAAACATCTGATGAATTGCGGTTTCAACGTAATTTACGGTTATACGCAATCGGATGAAATTTCGCTTTTGTTTCATCCGCAAAACTCGACCTTTGAGCGGAAGTTAAGAAAATACAATTCGATCTTGGCGGGCGAAGCGAGTGCAAAATTTTCACTTTTGCTTGGCGATGCGGCTTGTTTCGATTGCCGGATTTCCCAACTTCCGACAAAGAATCTCGTTATTGATTATTTCCGTTGGCGAAATGAAGATGCCCATCGAAATTCACTTAATTCCCATTGTTACTGGACTTTAAGAAAGCAGGGAAAAACCGTAAAGGAAGCGACAAAATTTATGGAAGGTAAATCGGTTCCCGAAAAAAATGAGCTTTTGTTTCAAAACGGAATAAATTTTAATAATCTGCCTCTTTGGCAGAAACGCGGAGTCGGATTCTATTGGGAAACTTACGAGAAAAAAGCAAGAAATAAACTGACGGGCGAAGAAGTTACGGCGACGAGAAATCGGATAAAGGTTGATTATGAATTGCCGATGAAAGACGAGTATAGTGAGTTTATTTTGAATTTAATAGAAATATTTGAGAATTGAGAAGTGAAAATTTGCCCGTCAAATCAGTATGTTCTCAATTCTCAATTCGTAATTCTCCAATATTTTTTTCTTTTATTAATCAAAACCACCTCCGTATGATTGCGAATTTTTGTTGAACCGAAAAATGCCTATTTTTTCGCCGTTATTCATGTCAAAAATTTCATAATTTATAAAATAGCCGATGTCCATATTTTCTGTTTTTAAGTATATTCCTTCGCTGACAAATTTTGCTTCATAATTCGGTTTCAGATATTCTGCAAGCATTTTTTCGGCTTGTTTTTCAGTAAAATTTCTAATTTTCCATTCTTCGATGCGGTTCATTAATTCCTCTATTGATTCGCCTTCGGGACTTTGGAATTCTACGTTGAAGTTACGCTCAATATTACGACTATCATAAGGTTCAAAATTCAATTCAAATTCCGTGTTCTCTTTTACATCGTCAAATATTTCCTGAATAACATCCGGCAAATTATCACCGGCGAGAATTACGGATTCATCTTCGTGCGGAAGTATAAAGATTTTTTCGGGAAAAGAAGGATGAAAAATCAATTCGTCGCCGTTGAGTGTGTCGCCCAGAACGATTGCTTCTAACGCTCTTTCTTTCGGAAGCAATCTCGGTTCTTCATTCCAAAACCAATAATCTTTTATTCGTTGCCTCCAAACAGGTAATTCTTCTTTGATACGACGCGGCGGATAAATCCGGATAGTTTCGGCAAGAACTCCTTCGCCGAAATTTGTAATGTACTCAAGATAACCTTTTGGAAACTTGACCCAAAATTCTTCTTCAAATGCTTTGACTTCTTCGGCACTAATCGGCACGGGAATCCCTTTTAATTCTATCTCATCAAATTTCACAAAATTATCTCCTTGCAATAATTCCGATCATCGGCGGTGTAAAGAAAAAGGCGGCCGGATTTGTTTTTGCTTTTTGCCATTCTTGTTCAAAATCTTCTCTTTGTTTTTCGCTCCAGATTCCCTGTTCGACCAGAGCGGGGGTGGAAACCTCGTTAAAAAGTTCAACCCATTTCCAGATTCTCGTGTTTGGTCGGGCGATGCGGCAGATCGGCGTCAAGGATTCTATTTCAAAACCGTTTTCGATGAGCAGTTCGGGCAGGATTTCGCCGATGTTGTAACTGCCTCGATTGTCCGTAACGATCTTTAGGTAAGCCCGGAAAAGTTCGGCGAGAGCATCTTTTCGCGGAAAGATATTGGCCGCCCGGTAGTTGAAGTAATCCATAATGATCAGTTTGCCGTCCGGTTTGAGGGTTCGTTTTATTTCCGTAAGAGTTTGTTGTGGGTTTTTCAGAAAACAAAACAGCCAGCGGGCGAAAACGGCATCGGCGGAGTTGTCTTCCAAAGCCAAATTCTGTGCATCGTTTTTATGAAAAGAGATGTTTTTCAAACCGTGCGAACCTATTTTCTCGGTCAGGATCGAGGCGAATTTGTCGGAAGAATCAACCGCAAAAATATGTCCGTCAGAGCCGACAAGGTTTGAAAGATCGAACGTGCAGAAGCCGGGGCCGCAACCGAGATCAACGATGCTCTGACCGTAAGATATTTCCGCCTTTTCCCAGAGTTCCGCCGTCGCCGTCCGCCAGACCTCGTTCTGATAAGCGAGCCTTTCGATTTCACGTGCGGATGAACCGAGAATGTATTCTTTTGAATTGTTCGGCATATTTTCAGCAAAAAAAAAGAGCGATATGTCTTCAAATTTTACATATCGCCCCGAGGTAAAACAATTTATCTTTTAAGTTATTTTATTTCAAGTTCAAAGGGAAGAATCATCATCGCTTCGCCGCGTTGCATTTTGTCGAAAAGACTGGCATAGCGAAGTGAACGCCGGATCTCTTCCGGCAGGGATTTAATGAACGCTTCCTGAGCGAGCTGTTCTTTCGTTTTCGTTTCACTGGATGCTCCACCGGAGCCGAAAAATGCTTCGAGAAGCGAGGGCGGCTGCGGCAATTGGACGCGGGTAACGTCCTGATCTTTCGGAAGTTTGGCGAGACCTTTGGCGATCTCGATGGCTTTTTCGAGGCCGCCGATCTCGTCAACCAGCCCGTTTTCTTTGGCTTGCGTTCCTGTCCAGACGCGGCCCTGACCGAGTTCGTTGACCTTTTCGGGCGACATATTTCGGCCTTTGGCGACCTTCGGAACGAAATCATCATAGTAGATCGTATCGGCCTGTCTTTGGAAAATGGCTTTTTCTTCGTCCGTCCAGCTTCCGGTCTCACGGAAAAGTCCTGAGTTTTTGCCGCGAAGGATGTATTCATTGGAAATTCCGAGCCAGTCATAAAGCCCCTGCACGTTGGGTTTGCCGGTGAAAACGCCGATCGAGCCGGTCAGAACGGAAGGTTCGGCGACGATCTTATCGGCATTGGCGGAGATGTAGTAACCGCCCGAGGCGGCGTAATCCGCCATCGAAACGACGACGGGTTTTTTCTTTTTGGCGTTTTCAAGGGCGTGCCACATCAGATCGGAAGCCAGAGCCGAACCGCCCGGACTATCTACCCGCAGAACGATCGCTTTGATGGTTTCATCTTCGGCGGCTTCATTGACGGCTTCGACGATCGTATCCGCACCCATCATATTTCCGCCGAACGGACTATTGTTTGAACGCCCGGTTGTTATTGCCCCCGAAGCGTATATGACGGCAACTCTTTCGCCGTTGTTCAAACCCAAAGAACTCGGTTCGATCTCGCTGTATTTTGAACTGTCAACCGTGCGGAGTTTGTCTTCCGCCTTGTAGCCGAGTTGTTTTTTGATGTCTTCATAGAGCTGATCGCGGTATTTGGCACCGTCAATCAAACCCAGTTTTTGAGCGTTGGTCGCCCGGTGCGGAGCGGTGTCAATAATTTCCTTGACCTTTTCGGCATCGAGTTTGCGGTCTTCGGCGATGGAGTTTACCAATCTTCCGTATTGGTGATCGAGGATCGCGTTGATGACCTCGCGTTGTCCTTCGGACATCTCTTTGCGGGTGTATTGGTCGGGAGCGTTTTTGTATTTGCCGATTTGGATAAACTGCGGTTCGATGCCGAGTTTATCGAGCGAGCCGCGATAGAACATCGCATTGGCGGCAAAACCTTGGATATACAGATCGCCCGTCGGCGGCATATAGATTTTATCGGCGGCGGCGGCGATATAGATCTCCTTGTTCATTCCGAGTTCGGAATAGGCATAGACGGGTTTGCCGGATTTGCGGAAATCCTTGATCGCTTCCCGCAGTTCGTCGGCCTTGCCCCAACCGAGTCCGCTCATTTCGACATCGAGCAGGACCGCTCCGATCTTCGAATCAACTTTTGCTTTGCGGAGTTGCGTCAGAAGATTTGTAAATGATTGCGGCTGACTGATTCCGAAAACCTGTGCCAGCGGGTCTTTCGGGGCATAATCGGGGAAATCGCCCGAAATTTTCAGAACCAGAACGCTGTTTTCCTCCACGCTCGGTTTGCCGAGACTTTCGAGCATAATCGCGATTCCGATGATCGCCACCAAAACCAAAGCGAACAGGATTCCGCCGATGATGAGAAGTGTTTTTGCTGTTTTTGACATTGCCATATTTTATAAAATTTTCTCCAGGTAAAACTTACAGAGTTTTTTCAATTATACAAAAAACTCTTCTCCTTTTACGTCCTGAAATAGAAAAAGGTTTTGAACGGGAATAAATACAGGCTAAAACAAAGAGCCTTGATTTATCAAAACACTCGGATGGATCGGTTTTTGACCGAGTAACTTTTTGAGTTTGTTGGAGCTTATCGGTGCGTTTCCTTCAAAAAAATTGCTGAAATAAACATAAATTTTTTCGGCTTCGATGTCCTTGATCTGTTCCTGCCAGATTTCCAAAAGCGTGTCTTCCGGGCGATAGACCTTATCGAATTTTTCCAAGTCTCTTTCGCCCATAAAACGCACGTAGGCGAATTTGTTTTTGACCTTGTGAATGGCGGAAAACATCATCTGCCGCGGAATCCAACTTCCTTCGCAAAAGCAAAGAGCGGCGTTGTTGGCTTCGAGTTCCTGAAAAGTCCATTCGATCATCCAGTCCCGATGGCGGAATTCAACGGCGAAATTTATGTCACGGGGAAGTCGTTTTAAGAAATCCCGCAGGGTTTGAGCATTCTGTTTGTTGCCGTCAAAGGTCGGCGGCAGTTGAATGAGAACAGAGGCGAGCTTTTCTTTGAGATCTTTTATTCTCTCGCAGAAAGTTTCCAAAATTATGTAAGACATTTCGCGGAGTTCGTGGGTATGCGTAATTTCCTGCGGCATCTTTAGCGAGAAGGTGAAATTTGCAGGCGTTTTTTTATACCAGTTCTCGATCGTCGAAGCGGGCGGGATCGCGTAAAAGGTCGAATCAACCTCGATCGTTTCAAAAATCTCCGCGTAGAGTTTGAGCATTCCGTCCGGCGTGGTTAGACGCGGATAAAAAACCGTGTCGCCGCCCGCCTTTGAGATCCAATCCTTGTAATTCCAACCCTGACAGCCGATGGCTATTTTAGATTCGGGATTTTGGATTTTGGATTTGTCCTTTTTCATTGGTCGGATTGATTATAGCAGTAAAATCTATTGAATTTCGCAAATTATCAGATTGACGATGCCGAAGACTTTCTTTTTGACTTCCAGAACTTTTAAGCCCGCGTTTTCGGCAATTTTTGCGGTTTCGCGGTTAAAGTGATCTTCCATCAAAGCAACCGTCAAGACATTGAGAACGTCAAAGAAATACCCAAAAAGTCCGGTTGGACGAACGTGCTCGAGAAGTATTATTTTGTCCTTTGCTTTGAGAACTCGGCGAAGTTCGGCAAAGGCTTTTTCGGGCCTCGGGATCGAACAAAAAACAAGTGTGGCAAAGGCGGCATCGAAAGATTCGTCGGGAAACGGAAGTTCTTCGGCAGAGGCTTGAACGAGTTTGATAGAGCTGGTTTTTTCTCTGGCGATTTCGAGCATCTTTATTGAAATTTCGCTCGCCACGGCGGTTTGATAATTCGGATAATGTTTGAAATTCAAACCCGTTCCCGCTCCGATCTCTAAGATTCTGGCGTTTTCAGGCAAGTATGCAAGCGTTTCCGCTCGCCATCTGTCGAGAAAACGCTTTTCAAACGGAGCGAGAAATTTATCGTAGGAATCGGCAATTTTGTCGTAGATCATTTTGTTTAGTAAATAGTAAATGGTAAATAGTAAATTGTCTTTTATAATTTATTGATTTAATGAAATTTTTACGATCAACCATTTACCAATTACTATTTACCATTTACTATTTATATTTTTATGGCGAAGAAAGGTTCAGTTTTAATTTGTGATGATGAAGAGATAATGCGGGACGTTCTCGAAACGGTTCTGTCCGGGGCGGGATACAAGGTTGATCTGGCGAAAACCGGCGAAGAAGCCATCGAACTCTATGAGAACAAGCCGTATGATGTCGTTTTGATGGATGTTTCGATGCCCGGAATGGGCGGACTTTCCGCCCTCGAAGAACTCATCAAGATGGATGAGGACGCGGTTATCTTGATGATCACGGCTTTTGCAACTTTTGAAACGGCGATCTCGGCCTGGGAGAAGGGGGCGAAAGGCTGTATTCGCAAACCTTTTAAGAACGAACAGATTCTCGCCCTCGTTGCCAAAGGCATCCGCACCCGCCGCAATGAAGAAGAGCGTGTAACTTTGCGGCAGGTGATGGCGAGCAGTGTTCAACGCGATTCGATCATCGGGCGTTCCGATAAGATGGAAGATATTTTCCGGCTCATCGAACGCATCGCTCCGGCCCGTTCGACCGTTCTCATCACGGGCGAGTCCGGCACGGGAAAAGAACTCATCGCCAAAGCCATCCACCAGGCCAGTCCGCGTTCGGAAAATCCGTTTGTGCCGGTCAATTGTTCGAACATCCCCTCCGACCTTCTCGAATCCGAATTGTTCGGTCATACCAAAGGTGCTTTTACGGGAGCGGTTGCGGCGAAAAAAGGACTTTTTGAGGTCGCCGATACGGGAACGATCTTCCTCGACGAGATCGGCGATCTGCGTCCCGAGACTCAAGTTAGACTTCTACGCGTCATCCAGGAGAGAGAATTTACGCCGCTCGGCGAAACCTCGCCCGTCAGTGTTGATGTGCGGATAGTCGCCGCCACGAATATTGATTTGAAAGAGGCGGTCAAAAACGGTATTTTCCGCGAAGACCTCTATTACCGTTTGTCGGTCGTGCCGATCGAACTGCCGGCCTTGCGGGAAAGAAAAGAGGACATTCTGCCACTCGCCAAGCATTTTATACGCAAATACAATGCGGAAAACGGCCGCGAAATATCCGAGACGATCTCGCCCGAAGTTTTGGCTCTGCTTGAAAGCTATTATTATCCGGGCAATGTCCGCGAACTCGAAAACATCATCGAAAGAGCCGTCGTGATTGCTCCGACCGATGAAATAACGGCAGACTGTCTGCGTCCCGAAGTCTTAAATCCCGAACTCGCTCAGGATATGATCAAAGAAAGCAACGGCAGTTCCGCTCAAATTGACATCTCGCAGGGACTCACATTTTATGATGAGGTCAAGAAATTTGAGATCGATCTGATCCAGAGAGCATTGGATCAAACCGGCGGCCATCAATCACGTGCCGCCCGGCTGTTGGGATTAAATGCCACGACTCTCAACTCCAAAATAAAATCCTATAATCTCAGTATGCGGGACAAGCCGTAAAATCAATAATCCAAAATTTTGTTTAAAGTTCGAAACGATGTATATCCAAAATTTCGTTTGAACTTCAAATAGTTGTTGCGAAATTTCGGATTTAAAGTCTCGTCTGCGGTCATTCGGCAGATATCTCGCGAACCCGTGTTATCCCTATTAAACCCTACAGGATAGAAATTATTTCAAATGCGGAAAATGAATTGCCGGGGACAGAGGAATAAGATTTGCCTAATTAAACGATGATAAGAACTTAATTTATTGCAAGGAAGAAGGTTCTTAGTTTTAGATACACGCAAGCTATCTGAAAAAAATCAATTAACAATTTTCAAGAGGTAAAACTATGAATAAAATTCAAAAAGCATTCAGTTATGCTGCGAAATTTCATTTGAGCGGGGTGGTCTTGGCTTTTGCCCTGGTTTTGGTAGCAAGCCAGGTTATCTTTGCTCAAGGTGTTCGCGGTACAGTCAGCGGAACTGTCACTGACCAAAGCGGTGCAGTTATCCCGAATGCGACAGTAACTTTGGTTGACGTAGCAAAAGGAACGGCGGTTCGGACGGTTCAAACCGACGACAGCGGAAGCTACCAAATGATCGAGATCGAACCATCGATCTATAATTTGGTTGTTAATGCACCGAATTTTTCAGAGTTCAGAAAAGTCAACATCAAAGTTGAACCGAATCGAAACCTGACGGTAAATGCCGCCTTACAAGTCGGCGGACAAAATGTCGAGGTTTCGGTGACGGCCGGCGAGGAGTTGATTGACAGAGATTCGGCAACATTGGGAACGACCGTTGATAACAAGCGGGTCGAGGGACTGCCGCTTGACGGTCGTAATGTTTTGAATCTCACCCTTTTACAACCCGGCGTTGCTCCGGCAGGCGGAGGGTTTGGTAATGGTTTGGGAATTCGCGTCAATGGCAGCCGCGGGGTTGAAAATAATTTAACATTGGACGGCGGAAACAATAATGAAGTTGCCGTCGGAGACGCTCTTGGCGGACAACCGAGACCGGATGCCGTGCAGGAATTCCGGCTTTTGACTTCTAATTTTGAAGCTGAATTTGGAAGAAACACAGGTTCAATCATCAATGTCGTGACCAAGTCGGGAACCAATGAATTTCACGGTAACGGAAGATTCTTCTATCGTCCGACATTCCTTTCAGCCGCCAGGTATTTTGATAATGCCAATCCAGCGGCTGATCCAAATGCTGATAAGAGACGACTTTATGAAAGAAAAGAATACGGCTTCAATATCGGCGGCCCGATCTATTTCTTGAATCCGGGAAGCGGCG
>JBGTRS010000022.1:0-17869 GCA_041940665.1 Pyrinomonadaceae bacterium
TGATAATTTCCGTCGCCGCCACCGTTTTGCCCGAATTCATACAAGTTCCCGCGACAACGACAATCGGCGCGGACGGTTCTAAATATTCGCTCGGTTTCAAAGCGTTATCGCCGATATTTAACACCGGGAGCGCCGGCATCTTGCCGGCAGTGAGCGCGTCAGCGCGAACAAACATCGGACTATTTTCAATAAAAGTTTCAAACTCCATCGTTAAACCATCCGCTACCGCAGATGGTTCTGACACCGCAATCCCCAAAACCTCGACCTCAATCGCATCCGAAAGCGACGAATGATGACCTTTGCAGATACCGATCACGCCACCCATATTCAAAAGATGCAGTCGGTCGCCCGCTTTGACCGATTCGGGAACGTCTCCGACGAAACCTTTGAGCGCGCGACGACGCCCGAGCACGCCGACGATCACGTCGTTGCGATTGATCTTCGCCAGACGACCTGAGGGCAGTTCGAGATTGCCGTAAGTCACCGATTCGCTCAACGCGCGAACGACCACGACATCGCCGCGTTTCGGCTGTGCGTTTTCACTGATAACGGCAACCGTCTTCGTCAAATTAAGCGGCGAAGTCGCCGAACCGATTTTGTCTGCTTGTAAAACTTGCATTTTTTTCCTCAAAAATTTCAAACAGTTAGTTTTAAATCGAGATAATTCAAAACATCTGCGACAACATTTCCAAGTTGTTTCCACTGTTCCGGCGGATTATTCCACCAGGAAAATTTGGAGTTTTGAAAACTTCCACCAAACTTAATTTCAATAGTTGAGCCATCCACACCAAAATTTTGTAAATTCACAAACGGCTGAATTTTTATTGAATAAAACCGCTCTAAAATATTTTCGATGAATTCGCTTTCAATCTGTATTTGTCCTTGTTCAATAGTTGGCGTAAGTGAATTTAGATATTTCAAAAGCTCAACAGGCGAACGAAACTTTTCTTGGTCAATATCTGACCGCCAACGGCGAAATTCGGCAAAATAAAATTCTTCAATGTTTTGCGTTTTTCTTACAATGCGCCAATTTATTGATGGCGAAAACGAATTAATTATTTTTATTGAGAAAATTGATTTCGGATCAGCTTCAAAAATTATTGAACTCAAAGCTTCATCTTGAAATTTTCTCCATTTGTCGCTGTCAAAACTCATTTTTTCCTAATCCATTTTTCGTAATCTCAATCGTAATGCCTGAAGTTTGATAAATCCTTCCGCGTCGAGTTGGTTATACGCGCCCGCGTCGTCTTCAAAAGTTACGACTCGTTCTTTGTAAAGCGAATTCGGCGATTTGCGTCCCGTGACGGTGACGTTGCCTTTGTAAAGTTTCAAACGCACATCGCCCGAAACCGTTTCCTGCGTTTGTTCGATCATCGAGCGCAGAATCTCGAATTCCGGCGCAAACCAGAAACCGTAATAAACCGATTCGGCAAATTTTACGCCTAAACTGTCGCGCAGACGCATCACTTCCCGGTCCATCGTGATTGACTCCAATGCGCGATGCGCCGTCTGCAAGATCGTTACGCCCGGAGTTTCGTAAACGCCGCGCGATTTCATCCCGACGAAACGGTTTTCAACCAGATCAACGCGCCCGATGCCGTGAGTTCCGCCTAAGAAATTTAATTTGGAAAGCATATCAACCGCGCCGTATTTTTCGCCGTTGATCGCTATGGGTTCGCCTTTTTCAAACGTCAGAACAATTTCTTCCGCTTTGTCCGAAGCGTTTTCCGGCGATTTCGTCAGCAGAAAAATATCTTCCGGCGGCGCAGTCCACGGGTCTTCCAAAATCCCGCCCTCGTAGGAAATATGCATCAGATTTCTGTCCGTCGAATACGGCTTTTCGGCGGTCGCCGCAACTTCGATTCCGCGTTTCGCGCAATACGCGATCAGATCGGCGCGACCTTTAAAATCCCAATGCCGCCACGGTGCTACGACCTTGATGTCGGGCTGTAAAGCGTAGTAAGTCAATTCAAAACGCACTTGATCGTTGCCCTTTCCGGTCGCGCCGTGTGCCACCGCGTCCGCGCCTTCTTTTTGGGCAATTTCAATTTGCCGTTTCGCAATCACCGGACGCGCCAGCGAAGTTCCTAAAAGATAAACGCCTTCGTAAAGCGCGTTCGCTTTGACTGCCGTCCAGACAAAATCTTTGACAAACTCTTCGCGCAAATCTTCCGTGTAAAGTTTTGACGCGCCCGTTTTCAGAGCCTTTTCTTCCAGCCCGTCGAGTTCTTCGCCCTGCCCGACATCCGCCGTGTAGCAGACGACTTCGCAACCGTAAGTTTCTTTCAGCCAGAGCAGCATCGCCGATGTATCGAGTCCGCCCGAATAGGCTAAAACTATTTTTTTTATATCCTTTGTCATTAGTCCTTTATCATTAGTCCTTTGCGTTTGTCTTTTGCCGCCGTTGTTTTGAATAACAAAGGACAAAGGACTAATAACAAAGGACAAAATTTATTTTTCAAACAATTCCCAAATTTTTTTCAATACCGTTTTCTGCGTTTTCGCGTCTTTGACGGCGATAAAAATGGTGTCTTCGCCGGCAATCGTGCCGACGATTTCTTTTATCTCAGCCGCATCGAGTTTGACGCAGACCGCCGAAGCCAGACCGAGTTCGCATTTCGCCACGATCAGATTGTTTCCGGCTGTTTCCAAACTCTCCAAACCGAATATATTCGCTTCGCTCCGCGTTTCCGGCAGAGTATAAACGCCGTTCGCTTTGACAACTCCGAGTTCGACGAGATCGCGCGAAACGCTCGACTGCGTGACGGAAATTCCCTTTTTTTCCAAAAGTTCGGAAAGTTCTTCCTGCGTGCCGATATTTTTGGAATGAATAAGGTCGGTTATCACGTTTTGCCGTTTTTCTTTTTGCATAAAATAATCAAATTATGCAAAAATTTTGCATAACTATTGCATAGATGAATAAATTACTGTTAAAGTTGTGTCTTGTCAAAAGAGAGTGTTTGTTAGTTAGGGCATAACGTGAAAATCTTAGAGCATAATAGGAAAATGAGAATATATGCTTGATTTTTATCTTTGTATATAAATTAACAAATGGGTATTCTGGCAGCTAAAAAAATTTGGCTAATCTTTCATTTATCAAACTGAGACTATTTTAGGAAAGGAAATTAAATTCTATTTTAAGGATAGGGTAATTCCAATTCATCATCAATCAATACATCTGCTTTTAGAAGAAAATACAGACCGAATTCGCGGAATGTTTCACGGTTTCGATTATGAGGATTACGAAACCGGCGCGATCACGCTTTTGTCTGATGCCGCCGTCATATTTCAAGTTTATTATGATTTTGAGAGGCAGTTTTCTTGATAATTAAACTATTTTAAATTTCCCCAACCCTAAACTCGATGCGCTCCCGATATGTAGAATCTCTGAGGCGGTGATGAATGGCAAAAACAAAGAACAATCACTGCCGCCATAACACAATTCACCCAGCAATCCGTCCATTTCCAACTTCTTATCTTGCCGGTTGGAACGGCGCGACGATTCGTGTTCCCAAATCCGGGCGGAAACGGTTTTTATTTCCCCGGCTTTTTTCATCAATTTCTGATAATCATATTCCAACGGGCGACCATAGTTTTCCGCCAAAAATTTCAAACGCAGAGAGCATCTTTTGAAAAACTCGTTAAAGTCTATTGTTCCAAAAAGCGACTTGTTCCGGCGAATTCGCAACGGTGTTTGCAGGTGAATTTTTAACAAATTTGTCGAGTTGAAAGTTTCGATTCGCTTTTCAACCAATTCCGACAGATCGGTTTGTTCAAACGGCAAAATCTTTTCCAGATACGGAGTGTAGATCGAATTTTTTACATCCTTCGCATCTATCTGAAAAACTTCCGAAACCGAAAACGGCTGACGATTTACGCCGAAGCCGTGCCGCGCCATCAACTCGAAGGCGTAAATAAAATAAGGCAATTTCCCGATTGTTTCGCCGAGCAGAACCAGCCCGAAGGAAATTTTTCCTTTTTTCGGCACACGAATTTTCAGCGTTTGATGTTCGGAAATTTCTCTGGTCAGCGGCGGGACGGGCGGCTCAAAAATAAACGGTCGCGGGATGTCTTTTAATTTGCTGTCGGAGTTCGGCTCGAAAATCGTCGTGTAATTGCAAACACCGGAAAGAAAACAAACCCCGCAATTTTGATGCGGAACACAGCACGAAATCGCTTTCAAAGCGTGTCCGAACGCGCCGCGCAAAGCCGAACCGAGCAGAGCGGGCAAAACCGCTTCGCCTTCCGACTGCAAAACGATCTCGAAACGCGAAACTTTCAGATGAGAAAATTGTCGGAGAATGTCGGACATCAAAAAATTATTTCATCGCCGTCCGAAAAATCGAAATCGTTATTGTCTTGATATTTTTCGGCAAATTCGCGGTTAAATTCTTCATATCTTTTTTGTTCGGCTTCCCATTCTTCGCGCGATTTATAAAACGAAAACTCGAAACGGTCGTATTCCATCTGCGAGCCGTCCAATCCCCAAAACATCGGCGTATCGATAAAATCTGCCGCCATCATTTGGCAAACTTCGCAGTCTTCGTCAATCAGGCATTCGTGCGCCGACATCGTTAGATTTATCCGCCGTCTTTCCGCTTCGATAATTTGCGAAGGTATTCTGCCGGAAAATTCTCCGTTCGGATTGTTCAGCCAAGCGTCAGCGATTTGCCGCAAAATTTCCGCGTCCGCAATCTCGTTTTCAAAACATTCATTCAAAAGATGCCGGAACAACTCATAATGAATAACGATTTCATGTGTGCCGTAACCGGCAAATTTGTAGGCGTTCGATTCCTTCGGCAAAGCGGGCGGCTGAACTTTTGTAAAAGACCATTGAAGAGAGCGCGAATGCAGATCGAAACTGATAAACTCCCGCTTTTCGAGCAAAATCTCACGCGGAGTTTTCCCACTCAGCTCGCCTCTTTCGGTCATCAGCCATTCGGCGTGGACGTTGGTAAATAAATCTTCGTCCGCCGAATTTTTATTTTCCAGATACGCCGCCGCGATATATTCGAAAAGCGGTTTGCCAAACAGAATTTCCCGCGCAGCAAACGGCGGATGTGCCGATTTTTCCTCGTATCTTTTCGATTTCCAAAAATCATATTCCGGCATCGAACCGACGCATTTCCAATCGTCCGACAAACGATACGGCAAATTAAAGTCTTCGCCCGTATCGGTCTTGATGCGAACCGTTCCTTCCCGTGAATAATAAGAATAAGTCGAATCCGCCAAAATCGTTCGGGCGGACAAATCAATCACCAAAAGCCCGGCATCCCACGGCTCGAAATTTTCATACGTTCTAAACGAGCGAAAAACCGACCAATCCGATTCGCGTTTTATAAACCGCTCAACCGACGTTTCCAATTCTTCAACCGTCTCCGGCTCAGCACAGAGGGAAATCGCCAAAACATCCCCAAAACTTCCGTGCATCTCGCCGGAAATAGTTTGAAAATCGTCAATAATATTTATACGGATTTCGCTCATTTTTTATCGTCCGATTTCGCCTTTTATAATTCGGGCGAACAAATTATTCCCGTTATGGAAAATTTGTCTGAGTTTATTTTCATTTTCAATTGCTTCGCGTGCCTCGACCGCTTCGATTTCGACACCATTTGCATCTGTTCCGTGAGCGATTGCGTTTCTTAATTTTTTTAAATTCAAAATTACTTGACGCTCATTACCATCTAAAACTCCGCCGATGTACATTTTTTTTGAGTTATTCCATTCACCGATCATTTCTTTTTCAGCCAATTCTCTGGCTCTGTGAGTTTCCAAATTTTCCGCAATTTCCGATATACCGCAAGTTTCCCCGTAAGCTACTATTACGGCTTCAACTAAAATTAGAACGGCTTTGTAATATTGTTTGCGCTCATAAGCGGTTAATGCTTTATGCTGAAGCTGCTCCGATAAAGTTTTCTTGCTTGCCCAGTATAACGGTTTCTTAAATCTGGGAAGCAAACTTTGTTGAAGGCGCGTAAAAGACGAACTTTCGATTGCATTATTTATTTGAGTTGGAATTTCAGAATTTGTCTTATTAACTTCGTCCAAAAACACGAGTCTTTCAAGTTTTTGATCGAATGATTCAGGCATTTTCAGATTTTTCCCGATTTGTTCATAATTTCCCGTCTGTTCGTAAATGGCGACTGCTTCAGTCGCTTTAAGAAGTTGGTTACAAAAGTCGAGTTCAAAAACTTTCCCGTCCAAATCTTTTCCGCCGTAATAAAATTTAATATCGTCAGCATTTATTTGCTTCAAATATCTCAGATACATCACGACAAAACTCGTGATGATCGGCTGATTTCGCAAGCCGTGAGTTACGTCAAATACAATATTGTCCCGGTCATTGATAACTTCTAAAAGTGAATTAAAAATTTTGTCTTGTGAATCCGGTTCTGTTGCGTCGCCGACTAAACGGCAAATAACTTTCGTATCAACCAAATTATCGGATAAAACCTTTTGCCAATCATCGAGATTTTCTTGTGAAATCTTGCTGTCTTTTGTTTCATTTTTATAATCATTGACGGCTTCATCTTTCAGCGTATTCCAAACTTCAAAGATTTCATCGGTTGATTCGATTATTTCATCTTCTTTATCGCCGAACATTCCGACCAAATCGCACCAGATTGATTGCGGCGTTCCCATAATCAGCCAAGTGTCAATGGTTTGCGGCTTTTTTTTCAAATATTTAATGAGTGCCGAGCCGAAAACAGTTGTCTTTTCTTTTGAATCATCAGGAAAAACATATTCGACAAGTTCATAACCTGTTTTTGAAACACCGCTGCGTTCCGTTGTTTTATAAACACCTGTCCCGATAAAACTGACCAAAACGGTTGCCATAATATTTCACCCTGACCATTATCTTTTCGGTTCAACGATCCACTCCGCATCTTCGGTAAAAATAATAATGTCTTCAAACCATTTCTTTCCTTTCGAAGCATTTTCACGTTTGGCAGTAATAACTTTTTGTCTGATTGCTGCGGCAACTTGTTTTTTGGCGGTTTCATCTTCGATTGCCAGACATTCCTGAGCAATGCCGGGAATTCTTCCGGCAACGTCATTGTTCCGCAAAGCATTTACCCGTTGGATCAAATTTTTGGCGATTCTTTCGCTTTCTGAAACCGGCTGATTTTGACTCGCGGCTTTTACATCATTTTCAGACGGATTTGATCGAGCCGAATTTTTTATTTCATATTTATCGGTGTAATTTCCGTGTTCGTCCTGAAGTTTCAAACGTCCGTAACCGCTGGAAGTTTTTGCGCCGATTCCTTCGGTGGCGAGTGCGAAACCGAGAATATCAAATGTCAATGTAATCCAATCTTTGCATCCTTCGGGAGCAGATAACGCGATCAAATATTCTCCTGTAGCCGAAACAAACGGCACCGGATTCGGATTATCCCAATCTGCTGGCGGCAACATTCGATTGTTTTCTTTCTTTTCGCTGTAATAATCTTGGTGATGCGTGGTCATAACATCAGCATAAAGCGGTCTTTTTATTTTGTCTTTGTCGGGAAACCCTGTATCGGGAACATACAAGGCATCGTAAAACGTAATAAACCCCGCATTATTTTCATCACCGAAAATTGTAATGTAGAAATCTCCGTCTTTTTTCCAATCGCCGTATTGCCGGATAAAAGCGGCGGTCATTCCTTTTAAAGAACTTCCCGCAATAAACGGCACGCCGAAAACCCGATGCAAAGAGATACTTGTTTCCAGAACACTCTCCGAACCGAGATTTATCGCCAGACGATTTTTCACTTTTGCCTTTCGGCATTCCGCACCGAATATATCTAAATTTGGAAACCAAACTTTGTGAAAATAGTCATTATAAATTTCCGATTCATTAATTTTAGTAATTTGTCGGACTAATTCGGCTTTTGCCGTTTCATCTTTACTCCAACTGCTTTTCGCCTCTCTTTGTGAATTGCAAATAAATTTATCCAACCACAACCCTGCATTGTAGTCTTCCGAAAATCTAATTCCTTCTAATCTTTTATTTAATCCTTCACGCCTTGTCATCTTTTTTCTCCGTTGCTTTATCCGGTTTTTTCAGTAGTGAGCCTGAGATTCTTTTATACCATTGCAAAGCGGTCAAGACTTTGTTTGTCAAATAAATATAGTCTTCAAGGTTTGCTTTCCGGCTTTTCTGAAGCAAATTTTTGCATTTTTCATCAATATCATTGCCCTCAATCTCTAAAGTAACGGCGAGATGTTCGATCAATTTTTTATTTCGGCTTTCGACAAAATGTAAGGCTTGCGTTAAACCTGCGGTTCTTACCAAGACCGGAAAATTCTCGGACATACTTTTGTATTCGTCCTTTTTTGACTGTTCGGACAGTTTGGAGATTTCTTCAACTTGTCCGAATATGACATCAGCAAATTTCTGTTCCCGGGTTAACATTATTAATTTCCTCCTAAATTAAGTTCATTTGGCAAAGCCCGCGTCCAACAGTTGCATTTCCACCAAATTGCAAAGATTTTGGTAAATCATTTTTCTTTAATTTTTTCTCGACTTCATCAAAAATATCTTTTGGAGTAAATTTAGTTTCATCAGATTTTCTGGTTTTATCATTCGGAAAAGCCAATGCCAAGCCAAACAAAATGCTCTCCGTAGGCAATGCTTCTTCATACCACAAAGCCCCGTCAGAAGTGGTTTTCGTATTGTCGTCAAGTTTGATTCTCGCCATAATTTGCGTAGAAGTTTGAAGCAAAAAACTGAAAATATCATCATGAACCACGCAAATTCTGGCGGCAAATATCGCTTGCCAATCCGAGCCGATAAACAGTTTATCCTGAAACCATTTAGCTAGATCGGCATCAATCGTTGGAGTTAAATCCAAATCCTCCAGCACAACCATATTTTCACTCGAAAGTTTTAGTTTATCGCTCGAAATATGACATTGAAACTTTTGATTTATTGTCGAAATCTTAAAATCGGCAACATCAATCTTTGCGCTTTCCGCATCGCGTTTGAGCCGCCGCAAAATATACGGCGAAGTAACATATGCAAAAGTTCCCGCCAGACTCCGCACGGGCAAACAAAGCAAAGTCTGATCGGTAAATTGAATTGCCCCGGCATAACCGTTATTTCCGTCAACCTTTTCAGGTCCGAAAATTTTGTCCCGCAAATTCGCGTCATCATTAAATTCATCCCGCAGAGAGCCTTTGACCGATGAGCCGGGCAAGTAAGGAATATTCGTCGCCTTTTCGCGGGCAATCGGCAAATCAATCACGCCGACCCCTTGCCCCGTTCCGGCGTGTAACGGCGAAAGCGCATGAATAAATGTTAATTTCGATTCCATAGTTTTATTTCTCCAGATAATTCAAAAAAGCTTGTAAAACGTCCGTTTCATCACCAAGAAGATTTTCACTTCCAAGTCTTTCTTGTGTTTTTTTAGTAGCTACTTTAATTTTTTTAGCTTCGTTCGGAGAAAGTTTAGAAATTATTTTTTCTCCCGTTGTTGTTTCGCTCCAACTTTGTTTAGTTCCTTCCTGTGTTTCCAGAGTCAAACCTAACTCATCAATATCAATTTCATTTTCAAGAATTAAAGCAAATCCAACAGCTTTGCCATTTGCACAAGCGATTGGACGCAAGATAAGCGGACTTGAAAAGCGTTCTTTGTCGGTTGGAATTAGACTTGTTTTTCTAGGTTCTTGAAAATTTCTCTCGCCCGAATCTTTGAATTGAAAATTTAAAGGCATACCAAATCTGGCTCTAGGAAATTTTTCAAAGTTTGGTTCTATGGGTTGATGATGCTTGATAATTTTTCCTGTTTCATGATTTCTTTTATTTAATCTTTGTCCCGTGATTTTTCTAATTGCTTCGGGTTCGCTCCATTTGCTTCTTTTTCTATCTTCGCGTTGTTGACGAAAACTTTTGTAAGCTTCAATCAAATCTTGCCAAATTTCAATAGCATTCAAATCAAAATTTATAAAAGCAAAACGTAAATCTCTGCTTAAATAAGGAACTCCTTTTGGGACTTTTCCGGGAACAATAAATTCTTTTGCTTTTCTATTTAGTTCGTCTGGCGATTCAATAAGTTCAACCATTTGAAAACTACCGTCAATTTCGTGTTTAGCTAATTTCAATGCTCCAAAACCACGTCTTGTTCTTGCGCCAATTCCACCGAAATTTTCCCACGCCCAAAACGCTGATTGTATTTCATCTTTGGCTTTAAAGGATTCTTCGACTTCAGATTTCTTATCCACAATTTGAATGATTTTGAACTCTGACGGGTAAGAAATTGCAACTTTAAATCTGACACTCACTTTCACTTTTTCTGATTGCCATTTATCGATTTTTCGTTGATGTTGGTCAGGCAAAAGAGGAAATGCCGCATAAGGAGCTACGTTTGGAGAATTTGGAACATCTGTTTTTTCTTCTTCTTTTTTTGTTTTTGGATTCCACTTAAGATATTTTTCTACTGTAAAAACAGGTTCTAAATTTTTCTGGTTTTCCTCGTATCGTTTGATATAGTCTTCCTCTAACACAACCTCAATGTGTAAAGCCGAATGTCTGTCGGTGCTTCCGAAAATTGCGTCTTCGTGTTTTTTCATTTCCACTAAATCGCCGTCAAATTTTCCGCCGCGGGTGGCTCGCCACCAGAAGCGGAGATGTCCGCGAATTTCGGTGGCGCGAATGACGGAGATTTCGTCGGCTTTTTTGGTTTCTGCGCCGCCGCCGAAAAGCGGTGTGATGAGTTCGTATTCGCGGGTTTCACGGATAATCGTTTCGCCGTTTTTCTTTGAACAGTCTAAGTTTTCGCTAAATTCGGCTAGATAATTTTCTGGTAATTTTATTTTTGGCGATCTCATTTTTCATCACTCCATTTATCAATAACAGTTGCGTCCCAAGTTCCCAAAATGCTCAAACCGAAGCCGTCTTTTTTGGCTTGCAGATCATCTCCGATACATTGCATCCAAGTATGTTCGATAAATTTCTCGACATCAGTATTTTCGTTAAATTTCAAAAACAAAACCGAACCTGCGGGAAGCAATCTGCGAGTGCGCTTTGGTTGATTTATTTCAAAGTTCCAACCCGAAACCGTTTGATAGCGATTGCAAGCAATGGCTTTGACTTCATATTCGGCGTTGTCTTTCGGCAAGCCTTTATTGAAGAAAGCCGGTGTCAGCAACATCAAACGGCAATGTTTTTTATCAATAATCCGTTCTTTTATTTTTGACGGACAAACTAATGGCAAATGATTTGCCGAGTCACTTTCGGTTAGTTCGCTTTTTCGCCAACTAACCAACCGCCTTTCGCCGCCAAGCGGAGCAAGATTTCCTTTGTCTTCGAGTTTTTTGCTAATTGTTTCATCAACAAAAACTACCAGTGCAAATTTTCTCGCATCCGTTAAATCTTTCTTCTCGCCGTAATTAAATTCGAGTCCGCGAGTTGAAAACAGGTCGCCTTCATCGGAAGCCATATCCAAATTTATCGCAACGTGAGTTCGTGAATCTTTCAAAAGATTTTTTATTCCGTAATTTTCCGGTTTGCCTTTTTCAGTTTTTTTCTCCGCAAGCAACCAATTTTCCAGCATTTTCCATTCCCAATATTTCAAATCCGTGTAAGGTTTGACTTTTGAATCGTTTTCGGTGATTCCGACAGGCATTAAATTGTCCGGCAGATTGGTTATCGCACCGTCAATTTTTAACGGCAAAAGTCGTTTAACACTACATTTACCGTCCAATTTTTGATCGTCATTTTGGACGAGCAAAGCATCGGCAGGTGATGGTAGGTAATAATTTGCTATCTGATTGGTTTCAGGATTCAAACTAACCAATAATGCGCCCTTCACCTCAATATCTTTAACTGCGGAAATTTGCGAAGTGTCAAACTTTCCGGTCGCGTCCAAACCGGCACGAGTCCGCACGCCGCCCGTTGTAGTTGAAGGAAACGGGAAGTCGAGCGAAGTGGCGTGTGTGATGTTTGCTCCGAAAGGCTTGCCGTCGCGGACGATCAGCGAATCTCGCGGTTCGACGATCCAAGTGTGTAAGGTCATTTTGTTTCTCCTTCGATCGCCGCTCTATTTGCTTGCGTATAGGCTCTTTTAAAATCTCTCGCCACGATGATTTCATTAGCCAAATCTTCGAGAGAAAGTTCCTCACTCATAATTAAGGTTTCCAATTTTTTCAAAATATCCTGACTAACGGGATTCAAGCCTTGATCAGAGCGTTTTCTTTGAATTATTCGCACGGCATCTTTTCGCATCGGTTTTTCCAGACGGTCACTATTTTTGAAACGCAACCATAAATCACGAATTTCAAACGCTACGCCATCGGGCAAAGCCTCGTCCAGATGCAGTTGAATAAACCATTTCAATCTGTCATCAAAAGATTTTCCGGTTTTTCTGTCGTCCGCCCAACTGCCTTTGATCGTTGTGTCCGCGCCGCTTCGTTTGCTCAGAATTATTGCCAAAGCGTTTTTACCTCTAACCGATTTTGCTTCCTTTTCGGCACGCCGCATTGTTTCTAAAGACTCTTGCAAAGGTTCGGTGTGATGCACAACGGCAATCCCGACTGAAAGTGTCGGGCGAAGATTGTTGGCATCTTTGAAATCTTTCAAATCTTCCGCAAATTTATCTGAAAGTTCTTTTGCACAACCCAAAACAGTATGAAGCGGCAGAAATGCCAGAACATCGTCGCCCCCCGAATAAATCAAACAGCCGTTATTCTCTTTTTTTTCGACAATTTCTTTCACATCAGTTGCAAATCGGCTCAATGCTTCTGACAATTTCTTATGTTCTTTTGGATTCGATTGATTATCAATAAAAGTTCCCATCCGGTCGCCGTCCGCGAGAAGCAAAGCATAATACGGCAGAGGCTTTTTATTTTCGTCGCCAAAAGCCTCTTTCATAAATATTTTCAACGCTTTTTTTGCTTCATCTAATTTTTCCTGATTATCAAAAGGTAAATCTGCCAACCTATTTTCAAACAAAAGATGTCCGTCATATTCCTTAAAGACTTCGTGGGTTAAATTGGCGGGAACTTTTCCGATATATTTGTAAAGTTCGTCGTTCTGAATTTCAAAAAGCAAATCCGCGATTTTTCCAATATAATCTTTAACTGCTTTGTTCGTTTTCTCGCCATTTTTTAGAGTTGAAAGCAAAGGCAAACTTGCAACGTGCGAAGTGCTGAAAAAACTGTCATCAGTTCCTTTTTCCGCCAGACGTTTCAAAACACCAACGCCGCAAAGTCTTTCTTTTTTTCGCAAGCCGAATATTTTTTGAGCCTTGATTTCGTCGTTTTTGATCAAATCATCTTCAATTACGGACTCACGCTGTCCGTCAAGCGAGGATTTCGGAGCATTGCTTCCCCAAGATACTGAATCAAATTCTCTCGTTGCTTTTCTGGCATTGAGTAATAGTTCAACTCGCTCACGACAAATCTTGTAATTATCTTTATTTTCATCATAAGGAATTGCCGACCAATAAAACTCCGTCATATCTAGAATTTGAGCGATGGCGGTAGTTTCTTTGAAATAACCATCAGGTAATTTTGTTAACTTCAATTTATCATTTATCTTTTTGAACATCGGCTCATATATTGTTTTCAATCTATTCTCGATTGCTTCGCGGCAATTTGTTTCAACATCCTGCGGATTGTCAATTATCGCCAAAATTTTATTGACAATATTTCCATTTAAAGTAGCCGGAAAAATCAGATTAGTTTCGCCAATTTCCTTACCAACAACTTTTGAAATTTCACTTAAAAGCCACGAGCCGAACCACAGATCACGGCTTCGGCGGGCGGACGCGATAAAATCCTGAACAGGTCCGACGGCGATGGAGATTAAATATTTTTCGCTCATAAAATTTCCGGGAAAAGGCGTGAGCCTTCGGCTGTTTGAAATATTGGAACTTTTAGGTTTCGGTTATTTTTTACCATACTTTTTGAAAATTGCAAGCATTTTTTTTAATTTGCCAGTTCGGGCTGTAATTTTTGCACCGACCGGAAAAAGTCGGCGGAGATCGGGGCGGCGGTTTTTCCGCCGGTAAAGCCTCGGTTCATTTCGAGATTTATTTCGTTGTTCGGAAGTCCGACCCATACGCCGACGACCAGTTTCGGCGTAACGGCGAAAAACCACAGATCGGCAACCATGCCCGAACCGGTTTTGCCGGCTATATTCATAGTTTCCTGTAAGTTCGCGCGGCGTTTGAAATCCGGCGCGGTTCCGGTCTTACTGAGAACGAGTTTCATCATTTCGTATGTTTGAGCCGCGCTTTCGGGTGAGGAAATTCTTTCGGGTGCGGTTTTCGGAAACGTAAATTTTTCGCCGTCGAGCAGGTAAAATTTATTCGGCGCGGCTTTGACGAAAACGCCCCGGTTGGCGAAGACCGTGTAGGCGGAAGCAAGTTCGATCAAGCTCGTTTCCGCGCCTTTCGAGCCGCCGATTGCCGACACCCCGTTTATTTCCGGCGTTGAATTCGTGAGTTTGCCGACAAATTCGACCGAATTTTTTAGCCCGGCGGATTCCGCCGCCGCGACCGCGTGAAAATTGTAGCTTTTCGCCAAACCGTCCGCCGCGGTTGATCTTTGCCCGATGTTGTTTTTCGGTCGAAAACTTACCGCGTCGGATTCGGGATCAACGACTGTTTCCGGCGTAAACGGTTTGCCGTTCCAGATGCCTTGTTCGAGACCTTTCAAATAATAGAAAGTTTTGACCGCGCTGGCGGGCGGGCGTTTGGCGGCGGCGAAATTGAATTCGAGCGAGTTGCCGCCATACATTGCTAAAATATTTCCCGTTTCAGCTTCCAGAGCGATCAGAGAAACCTGCGGTTTGACGTTTTCGCAGTCGAATTTTTTTCCTTTCTGCCGGACGCATTCGGCAAAAACTTTTTTAGCGATCTCGCCCAGATGTTTTTCTGCAGAGAGCGTCGCCGCTCTCTGCAGACGAAAATCGAGTGTCGTAAAAATTTGCAAATCGGCTTCGGTTCGGCGAATTTGCGAAATATTTTCGGGCAGATGTCCGGCAACATATGCGGCAAACAGACGGCTGTAAGCATCTGCCGGGCGTTCCGTCCGGTTACTGCTGGCGAAAACGAATCTGACGGGTTCGCGTTTGGCGTTTTCGATGGTTTCGGCAGAATAGTTTTCGGGATGATTGCGGCGCATCAAATCCAGAATGCGGTTGCGCCGCGCCGTCAGTTTTTCATATTCGCCGCGCCGTGCGGCATTGACATAAACCGACGGCAGATGAATCATCCCGGCGAGCGTCGCCGATTCCGCGAGACTCAATTCGGCGACCGGTTTGCCGAAATATTCCTGCGCCGCCGAAACCGCACCGTGAATTTCCACGCCTTCGGACGCGGCAAGCGGAATCATCGAGAGATAGGCGGCTAAAATTTCGTTTTTGGAAAGTCTTTCTTCCGCCGCCAGCGCGAACGGGACTTCCATAATTTTTCGCCGGACGGTTTCCGGCAGAAAGCCCAGCCCCGTCTGCCAGAATTCTTCGCGCGCGCCCTTGATGACGTTGTTTTTGATAAGCTGTTGGGTGATCGAACTGCCGCCGCCGCGAAGCGTTATGACGCGGTAAACGATGCCGAAAACGTCCAGCCCGTGATGCTCGAAAAACCGCCTGTCTTCGGCGGACGTAACGGCATGGGCGAGTGTTTCGGGAACGGCATCGGGCGATAAAATCGTCCGGCGGACGAGTTGCGGTTTGAGCGATTCGTCGCGGACATATCTGATAAAATTCCGCATCGGCAGAGGTTCGAGTTCGATCTTCTCGGACGGTTTCCCGGCAGTCGAAATTTTCACGATGCGTTTTTTCTCGAAGACGATTTCGGCGGCGGCAAAGGCTTCGGAACGCGGGAAAAATCCGACCGAATTTTTCTCTGCCGTATAGCTTCCGGCGTTTTCGCCTCCGCTTCGGTCGTAACCGAGTTCGTCAAAATAGGCGGTCAAATCTTCCGCAGAAAATTCTTCGCCGACGCGCACTTCAAGCGGCGCGTAAAAAACCCGTAATTCCGATCGGTTCTGCAGTTCGGTCGGATTGTTGGTTTGCAGGTGCGCGTCGGCGGCTTTGTAACCGGCATAGAAAACGGCGGCGAACAACAGCCAAAAGAACGATAAAACCGCCAGCGAAATTCTCACCGCTTTCCGCCGCAAAAAATTTTTTATAAATACTGATCTCATAAATTTTCCTCCGGTCTTTTGCGCCGGATCATCAGGATTTTGCAAACCGGCTCGGCATTTTCCGGCGATCTAAAATCTCTCGCAAACGCCTTTTGCCCGACACCGCCCCAAACCGCCAAACCGCCGAAAACAAAGGCGAAAATCAAACCCGAACCGATCACGCTCCATTTCGGCGAGATGCCGATGCGGTCAGCCGCGCCGACCAGAAACAATTGAAACATCAACAAAATCAAACCCGCCGTAAAAGTTTTGAAAACAAACGGCGCGAACCGCCGAAACAATCTACCGACATCGCCGAAAGATTTCGGGCTTTCGACCGAAAGATCGAAAACGGGCGTTCGGATTTTGTCGAGATTTTGCATAAGGGGTTTTTGGTTTTTGGTCTTTGGTTTTTGGAAATTTTTAATTTTTAATTTTGATATATCTGTTCCCGTAAAAATCAAAAAATCACGTTCAAATACACCCAAAGACCAAAAACCAAAAACCAAAGACCATCTTTCCTATTTTTCTTCAAACAACAGAAACATTTTATTCTCGTTTCCGAGTTGCGGCAGTAAGGGCAAGTTTGCCGAAATCTCGCGGTTGAGCGATGAAAAGGCATTGACAAACCGCAGATTTTTTCCGATCTTCGCGCCGATGCGCCGGATGTCGCCGCTCAAGGTTTCGAGCGTCAGATTGGGACGCGAGTTTTTCGGGATCTGGCAGACGAATTCGAATTCGTCGCGCCCGACGATCTCGACGATGATCTCGTCGCCGAAGGCGGCAAAATCGAATGCGGCGGTTTGGCGTTTGACCGAATCGTTTTCGATCTCGCGCAGAATTTCCTCCCGTAAAATTTTCACCGTGCGAATCTCGTCCGCGTCTGTCAAATCTTCGATAGTGCCGTTCGTGATCGTTTCAAACAGCCGTCCGTTATAAGCTTTTTTCATCGCAAAAAAATTCTTCGCCCTGTCTTTTTCAAACTCGTTCTGCTCCGACAGTTCTTCTTTTTTTCGTGATTCTTCCGCTTCGAGAGCCGTATCATACACGCCTTTTTTGCCGAACACCTTGACCGACAGCGACGCGGACAGCGAGATGATGAAGTAGAACGGCGAGAACTGGAACAGCGCGTCGAACGCGATGTGCCCCGAGACGTTGACCTCGCTCAGACCGAAGAACAGCTCCGCGCGGGAGCCGAACTGCACCGTGTTCGTGGTGACCGCGAAGTACCCCTCCACGCGGATCCTGGCGTAGGAGGTGTCCAGGATGCTGACGGCCACCCGGCGCGGGGTCTGGAAGGGCAGGGCCGGCGGAGAGAAGCTCGGGTGGAAGCCCCCGACCGAGAGGACGAAGTTCGGAACCTCGCCCCAGGCGATCAGGAGGCCCATGTCCCCTTCGATGGTGAGGAAGAGGACGCGCGAGCCGTAGAGGGTCGCGAAGAACCACAGGCGGCTCTTGTCGAACTCGATCGCGCCGATGAACTGCACCTGCAGCACGAGCAGCGCGGCGTCCTCGTCCGGGAGCACCACCGCGCTGATGCCGAGGATCGCGATGTTGCCCGGGATCTCGACGATGACGCCGAGCGTCACGCTGATCAGGGTCGGCGTGCCGTAGCCGATCTTGGCCATCGGCCCGACCAGGAAGACGCCTTCCTCGGGCGGGAAGTAGTTCCGCAGGTTGTTGATGATCGTCGGCGCGTTCTCGATCACGTTCTGCGGGAACATGATGCTCGTGAGCTGACCGTCCCGGACCCCGT
>JBGTRS010000023.1:0-9610 GCA_041940665.1 Pyrinomonadaceae bacterium
TGCGAGCGTTCCAGCCGGATGCTTTCTTGGCTTAGACGGTTCGCGCGCCGGCCAACCTACTATGCGGAGTTCTTGAGCCTGACTTACGCGGATGTCGTGGCGGCCAAAAAATGGTGGCGCGAGGTCTTCGGCTGCGCGGAAACGGCGCTCCCGGAGTGGGACGACGCTTTGCCGTCCGACATCGCGATGCGGTTCGCCCGCGCCGAGGAGCCGACGATTCTTCTCCGCAGCCGCGCCGGCGCCGCGTGATCGAGGATGTCGAGCGGACCGCGGACGCGCTCGATATCAGATTCCGGTCGGCACCACGCCGACGCCGAGCGCAGCACCGCGAAGGCGTCGTGCACGTTCACATCTTCGTCCACGACGAAGACGTTCTTGGTCCACGCCATCTGACCGGCGCCCCACACCGCGTGCATGATCCGCCGCGCCTGGAGCGGGTACGCCTTTCTGATCTGCAGAAACGCCGCGTTGTGGAACGCGCCGAAGATCGGCAGGTCGTAATCGGCGATATCGGGGACCAGCGTCCTGAGCAGCGGGAGGAACACGCGCTCGGTCGCCTTGCCGAGGTAGTAGTCCTCCTGCGGCGGCAGCCCGACCACGGTCGCGGGGAACACCGCGTCCCTCCGGTGCGTGACGGCGCTCGCCTCGACGATCGGGTAGCGATCCGGCATCGAGTAGTACCCGGTGTGATCGCCGAACGGGCCTTCCGGACGGCGGACGTTCGGCGGAACTTTTCCGCTGATGATAAATTCCGCTTCCGCCAGCAATCGTAAACCGTTTTCCAAAGGATTTTTTGCCATCGAAACCTTGCCGTCATTTAAAAGCGAGGCGAGCATCAACTCCGGCACGTCTTCCGGCAGAGGTGCGATGGCGGCGAGGATCATCGCCGGCGGACCGCCGATAAATACATTTATCGGCAAAGCCCGATTCATTTTTTCGGCTTCAAAGTAATGAAATCCGCCGCCCTTATGAATCTGCCAGTGAATTCCCGTCGTCTGTTTATCATAACGCTGGATACGATACATTCCGAGATTGTGCTTGCCGGTCGTAGGGCTTTCGGTATAAACGAGCGGAAGCGTCACAAAATGTCCGCCATCCTCATGCCAGAGCTGGAGAAGCGGGATTTCTTCAAGGTTGGCAGGCTTTTGCACCATTTCCAGAACCGGTGCGTTGCAGATGTTTTTTGTCCCGAGTTTTAAGCCCGTCCAGGCCATATCGCGGTAAGCCCAGAGTTCTTTCGGTTTCGGCGGCAGAAGGATTTCGACCATTTCAACCGCCCGTTTGACGAATTCGAGCGGTTTCGGGCCGAAACCCAGATCAATGCGTTTATTCGTCCCGAAAAGATTCGTCACAACGGGAAATCTTGAACCTTTGACGTTCTTAAAAAGTAATGCTTTTCCCTGCTCTTCGATCACCCGCCGATGGATTTCGGCGATTTCCAGATAAGCATCCACTTCCGTTTCAATTTCGATTAACTCATTTTCTGCTTTTAGTTTTTGGATGAATGAACGAAGATTTTTATGCATGGACGTTGTTTGAATTTGTAAAAACTTATAAAACTATTGAAGCAAAGTGAAACTGAAATCGCAACCAACGAATTTTCGGACAAACCGTTTATATTTATCCATAACCGGTAATTACTTACACCCAATTGGTTGATACAAATCAGTTGGTTCAAAAGTCATTGATTGACGGTCTAACTTGCAACTTTTTTCAACCGTGTTTTGTTTTCCGCCGTTTCTGACCTTTTAAGAAGTTTTTTGAGTTCATAAAGTTTCATCAATGCTTCGACCGGAGAAATCGCATCCGTATCAATCGAAGCCAGCATTTTTTCGATCTCGCTGGTTATTACATTTGAATCTTTCGATGGTAAATCGTTTTCTTTTTCATACTCTTTTAGAAGTTCTTCCGCCCGCCGGATGACCGGTTTCGGCAATCCGGCAATTTTGGCGGCATAAACGCCGTAACTTTTCAAAGCGGTACCACGGGCAATCCTGTATTTGAACTCGATCTCATTGCCTTTTTCTTCGATCTCGAAATGCAAATTTTCAATCTTCGGCAACAATTCTTCGAGTTCGGCAAGTTCGTGGTAATGCGTGGCAAATAATGTCCGGGTTTTGAGTTTCGGATGATTATGGATAAATTCCAGAACCGCCCGGGCAACCGATAAGCCGTCGTAGGTCGAAGTTCCGCGACCGAGTTCGTCGAGTAAAATCAGACTTTTGCAAGTGGCGTGATGCAGAATCTCGGCGGTTTCGATCATTTCCGTCATAAAGGTTGATTCGCCGCTGCCGATCTTGTCGTAAAGACCGATGCGTGTAAAAATCCGATCGCAGATTCCGATGACGGCCTCATCGGCCGGCACAAAACTTCCCGTTTGTGCAAGCAGAATGATTGTCGCCACCTGGCGGAGGTATGTGGATTTTCCCGATGCGTTCGGTCCCGTGATCAAAGCGATCTGCGGAGCGTTGTTTCCGCCCAATGCGGAGTCATTGGCTACAAAATCCTTTCCCTCGTTTCGCAGATTTTTTTCAACCGTTGCGTGTCTGCCTTTTTTTATACGCAGAAGCGAAGTGTCGTTGACGGTCGGACGGCAGAAATTATTTTCAGAAGCGACTTCCGCCAGTGAACAGATCGCATCGAGATAGGCGATCGTTTTTGCCGATAATAAAATTTCCCGATGATTTTTCCCGATTTCCGAACAAATTTGGCGGAAAAGATTGTTCTCGAGTTCGGCGATGCGTTCTTGAGCGTGTACGACCATTGATTCGTGTTCTTTTAGTTCAAGTGTAACGAATCTTTCCGACGGTATAAGCGTCTGTTTGCGGGTGTATTCGCCCGGCACAAGATGCAGATTCGGTTTTGTAATCTCGATGTAATAACCGAAAACCTTATTAAATCCGACCCGCAGACTTTTGATACCCGTCCTTTCTCTTTCGCGTTTTTCAAGATCGGAAAGAAATGATTTACCTTCTTTTAATTTTTCCCGAAGTTTGTCCAATTCATCCGAAAAACCTTGGCGGATAATCCCGACCTGTTCCGAGTATTGCGACGGTAGTTCATCCGCAATTCCGCTCTCGATATATTCGGCCGTTTCAAGGCATTCGGGCAGATGAGTCAAAATCTGTCCGAATTTCACATTATCTTTTTGCAGAATCCGTTTTATTTTCGGAATAAGTTTTAAACTCTCGCCGAATTTCCTGACCTCATACGCCGTAATATAATTTGCTTTGGCACGCCCCGAAAGTCTTTCAATATCGGCAAATTGCTCCAAAACTTCCCGCAATTTTTCGCGTTCTTTCCGGTTTTCGATAAACCAACTGATATGTTCCTGCCGTTTGAAAATTTCGGTCGAATCCAGAGAAGGCTGTCTCAGCCAACGTCTGAGAAGTCTTCCGCCCATCGCCGTCATCGTTCGGTCAATCAATGAAAGAAGACTCGTCCCCGTTTCACTTTCAAAAATTTCCAGACTGCGGTAGGTCTTGTTATCCAGCACCATAAACGCTCGGCTGTCGTAGCTTGTCAGACGGGTGATCTGTTCGGAATTTCCGGCCTGTACATCGTTCAGATATTCGAGCACAGCCCCGGCCGCCGAAACGGCTAATGGCGATTTATCCAACCCGAACGGTTTGAGTGTTTTTGTGCCGAAATGTTTGAAGATCGTTTTTTCCGCCGTTTTATAGTCAAAATATTTTATCGGAAGTTTTGTTACAAACTTCGGCAAATCCTTTTGGCTGAATTCGTGTTCGGTTTCGCAAAGTAATATCTCGGAAGGTGAAATACGGCTGATCTCGGTCAAAGCATCCGCATTCGGAATTTCCGTCGCGGAAAAGTCTCCGGTGGAAATATCCGCGTAAGCGATCCCGGCCCGGTTGCCGTCGCTGATAAATGAAACGAGATAATTGTTTGATTTGCTTTCCAGCAGTTGCGGTTCGATCACCGTTCCGGCCGTGACGATTCTTGTAACTTCCCGTTTGATGAGTTTTTTTCCGTCGTCGCCTTTGATCGGAACATTGCTGGTTTGTTCGCAGATCGCCACCCGATGACCGCGTGAGATCAAAGTCGCCAGATGTTTTTCCAAAACATAATGCGGAATTCCGGCGAGCGGCACACGGATGTTTTTGCCCATCGGCTTGGTCGTTAAAGAGATATTCAGTTCCTTCGCAACCAGTTTGGCATCTTCGTCAAAGGCTTCGTAAAAATCGCCGAGACGAAAAAGTAAGATCGAATCTTTGTGTTTTTCTTTGATTTTAAGATATTGCCGTCTGATCGGCGTTGTTTTGCTCATAAAAAAACTTCTTTCTAACCCCGCGAACGTTCAAGCAAAATCATCGTCAGAACACTTAATAAAACCAGAGTTTCCTCCTGTTCATTCATCTCGCTTTGTTTTTCCAATTGAAACTTGCCTTCAAAAAAAGCGGGTTGTTTCTGCACCCGGGCAACGGCTTGATTGTTCATTTTTGAAACAATATAGGCCGGATTAAAAACATATCCGGTAAACATTCCGACGAGCGGAATTTCACCGACCAGAGAATCCACAACCTTCACCCAGGCACTTTCTTCGTGAATTTCCATAACCTGCTGATTACTCGCATCGAAGATCAGATAATGGGCTTTCCAGATCGAACGCATCCCTTTGCGTTTGACCGAACCGAGCAAATTGCCGTCGGCATCCGTGATTTTATAATTGGCGGAAAAATCCATAATCCGGTCGGCTTTGATGCCGAATCTCAGTTGGGTCTGACCTTCATCGGCAAAAACCCCGATGTCCTCTTTGAGTTTGAACATCTTTTGCTTGACATAGCCGAGTAAATTCCCGTCAGCATCACGGATGTAAATTTGGCTGGCAAGTGCCAGAATCTTGAAACTGAGTTCAAGGGGATAGTTCATATATTTTTCTCCTGTTTTCACGTTTAATTTTAACGTATTGTCTTGAAAAACTTAACTTTCGAGAAAGATTTTTAAGACTTCTTTGATCGAGTTGATGTTTTGGAAGGTTTTCTGAATTTGAGGAAATGTCAAAATCGTCAGGTCGTTTTCGATATCCTGAAATTCCTGCAAAAGCGATTTTTTTGCCCGGTTCAAATCTCTTTCGGAAGCGATGACGAGAAAGATTTTCGAGCGTTGGGCTTGAAAGGCACGTTTTAATTTGGCAAACGCGGAGTCAATATTTCCTTTGCTTTGAACTTCAAAAACGTGCGAAAGACGCGAAGCCCGCGGCACTTCCCGCCAGACGACATCGTAAAATTCATATTCCAACTCGGCATAAAAACCGAGAATTTCGCCGATCTCAAAAAGCATTTTCTGGATGTCCGTGTGGGATAATTTTTCCTCAAAATTCCTTTCCAGTTCAAAACCGATCGCTTCCGCTTCGACCTTTCCCCGACCTTTTTCCGTAATTGTCCAAAAACCGCGGTCTCTATTCAAGAACCCTTTATCGTCCAACTCCTTTCCGGCTCTTTGCACGAGTTTTCGCCAATTCGGATGATTGTTTTCCTGAATCTCAAACAATTCTTCATCGCTTATCTGCGGAAAATAAGCGGTCAGACGTACATATAAAAAACGCACGTCGTCCGCTCCGCCGATGGCGACAAGTTCCTGCAGAACAGGCATTTCCAGAGAATTTGAAGATGGAAAGGACATAGCCGATTTTATATTTTGGATTCTCTAAATGATGTTCTCATAATCTTTCAAATCATCGTTGATAACATCCGTTTTCAATGAATTCAAGCACTTTGTTAAGTTGTCAGCAAACACGGATGTTAAATATTTTGAATCAAAATCACCATCAACCGCAATAATTTCAGGCTTTTCAATTCGAACAAAAACTTCCGGTTTATATTCGCCTAAAAATTCATATCGCATCGAAAGACAAACCGTCCGACATTTTCCGACCTTTTCGATGATTCTCGAAATCCCGTTAAAAAATTTGATCGGTCGAAGATCATTCGGCAAAATCTCGCCCTGCGGAAAAATCCAAAGCGTCCGGTTCGGACTTTCTCTCAAAATTTTTGCGGCGTAATTTATGCTCTTTACGGCTTCTCGCGGATTTTCCCGGATGACCGAAAACGCTCCGAGCCGGCAAAAAAGCTTGTAATCTTTTAATTGCTTTTCTTCCATCATGACAAAATTGTCCAGCGAACATTTTTGCGAAATCTGGAAAGTGATCAAACCGTCCCACCAGCTCGAATGATTACAGTAAACTACTGTCGGAATTTCTTTTTTTTCTAAATTTTCTAAACCATATACTTTCAGCGTTTGAAATCGGCGTTTGAGCAAATTTTTAGCATAGACGGCAAAAATCCGTTCAAATAATTTGCTTTTATTCGCTTCCAACATAAGTTCTCGTCACACGCCGATTTATACCGCAGGTTATTTCGTAGGAGATCGTTTCGGAATGTTTTGCAAGTTCTTCCGCCGTTATTTTTAAATCTTTTTCTTCACCGATCAGAATCACACGATCTCCGATTTTAACATTTTCGATTTCCGAAACATCCAGAATCGTCCAATCCATCGAAACCCGGCCGACGACATCGGCATATTTTTCATTTACGATCACCCGGCTTTTATTTGATAAAACCCGGGAATATCCATCCTGATAACCGATCGGGATCGTCGCAATTCGTGAATCTTTCCCGGTTTTGAAGGTTCTCCCGTAACCGATCGTTTCGCCCTTCGGAACTGTTTTTAAATGGGCGATGGTCGTAAAAAGCGATAACACGGGTTTGAGTTCCGGCAATTCTATCTCGTGCGGCAGAACATCGTCGCCCAGACCGTAAAGCACCCCGCCGAGCCGCACCATATTTCCGCGGGAGGCGGGATGGGCGACGCTTGCCGGAGAATTCGCCAGGTCTTTATAGACGGGACGAAAACCCTTTTCTTCAAAAATTCTGACGGATTCGTTGAATCTTTCGATCTGCAAATTCGTAAATTCGTTTTCATCCAAATTATCGGCCGATGCAAAATGCGTCATCAAGCCTTCGAGATGCAGATTTTCAAACTTTTTTAATCTGTCGGCAAATCTTTCAACCTCGTCAAAACGAACGCCAATGCGGCCCATTCCCGTATCAATTTTGACGTGAATTTCCGCAATAGTTCCTCTTTCTTTGGCGGCTTCATTAAATTTTTCGGCTTGTTCTTTTTGATATATGACGGGCGTTATATTGTTGTTCAAAAGAAGTTTTTCCTGTCCGCCCCAGAAACTTCCAAGACACAAGATTCGTTTGTAAATACCGTTTTCGCGTAATTCCACGCCTTCGGCCGGTAACGCGACGCCGAACCAATCAATTCCCTCGCGTTCCAGCCGCTTTGCACATTCCGCCGCACCGTGACCGTAAGCATCGGCTTTAACAACAGCCATATATTTTACTTCTTCGCCAACGAATTTTTTTACGGAATGAAAATTGAATGCAAGGTGGTTTAAATTTATTTCCGTCCAGGTCGGGCGGCTTATTTTGTTTAAGCTCATATTTTTACAAATGTAAAAAAGTAAAAAGGCAAAAGTGAAAAACGGTTTTTGCTGAATCTTCAAAGTGAAAATTCAAATGCCTGTTTTTTTTACTTTTTACCTACCACCCATTTCTCTCTTTTAACTTTGTAATATGTGCGGTGTGATGTTTTGAATGCCAGTCATATAAGCCGAGAATTTTTTCAAGCGTCCAGGTTCCAGATTCCGGATGATTCAGTTTTCGTTTGAAATCTTCGTCGCTCATTGCCTCGAGAAATTCAGCCCACCGCGAATGTACACATCCAATCAAATCCAGCGAAACGGCGACGGGCATTTTGCTGTCCGGCAATTCCGCCCAGCGGGCTTCATCATAGGGCCTGATCGTCGGAAAATCTTCCGTCAAAGCCAGTTTGAAACGGCAATAAGCGTTCAGGTGACTGTCGGCAACGTGATGGACGAGCTGGCGAACCGTCCAACCTTCCGGACGATATTCCGTATCGAGCTGTTCATCGCTCAAGCCTTGAACTACAGAAACCAATGTTTCCGGCAGATCTTTTATGGTTTGAATAAATGACAAACGGAGTTCGTCCGTAACATCAAAATCGGCGTCAAAATTTCCGATCGGATAACGTAAATCTTCACTCATAGTTTTATAATTGCTTTAGTTTAAAATGTTTCTTGAAATACTGAAATTTTAGCACGAAAATCGAAAAAAAATAAAAGGGCAGGATTTATTCATCTCCGCCCTTTTTTCTGGATTCAATTAAATCAAAAACCTATTCAAAATTTTCAATCGTTTCGGTTTTTCCCAGCATAATTTTTCCGCAATTATTGTGGCGATTGTACAATTCAACTTCATTCTCAAAATTTTGTTCTATATTGAACCGTCTCCCACTCGCATGTTTAACGACTCTGTAATAAACCGGAAGTTCGTGTTGTTCATCGCCCCCTTCTCTGGTATTTGTGATAAAAACTTTGTAGTTAAAACCTTCGTTTCTATCAAGATTCATTTCCGGGATTTGTGTTCCCTGAAAGTTCAAAGAAACATTATCGGCATTTATAACGGCAGACAAAACATAGCCATACTTACCGAAAAATTCACGATTGATCTCGTTGCCGTTTTCATCCTCTTCGATCTTATCCGTATTATAAGTGGTCAAACCATCGACCGAGAATTTTGCATTTTTTACATAAACCGGCAACAGCGGCATATTGTGAACCGATGAAGATTCCTTGGTTGGTTCAACTGATGAGTTATAAAATTCTTCGCTTTCAAGGTCTACGATCCAGCGAATGTCATGCGGATCGTTTGCCTGTTCATCCTGACGATTAAAACTACCCGATTGATATTTACTAAATCCTTCAACTTCTACAATACCTTTTCCTTCGAAATTAAAGCTGACATTTTGACTCGGGATACCTTTATATTCATTATCATCAATTTTTTCGGTTCCTGAGTATTTTACAACTCTGACACTAAAATTATGATTGTCCCGACGAACTATTGCCGTTTCAAACCTTTGTTCTTTTTCATTAAAACAACAGATCATCAATCCCTCAAAATAAATCGTTACGAAATCTGTATTTTCTATTATCATATTTCTTTTTTCCTACCAGTATCTTAATAATTTGTAAAACCTCCGGTAGGAGCAAAAGCAAACCAATAATACGGAGATTCCTTTGTCGAATCATTATTTTTTATCGCATCAATTTGTGATTGCCGCAAGGCTTCAGCGACTGATAAATTTTTATCTTTTCGATAACGATGAAAGTTTATCATAATCTTCGAGGTTGATTCGGAATCAACTTCATAAAAACTTGCCACAACGATCGGTGAACCGACGGCTAAAAAGACTCTCGCCGCTCCGATCGCTCCTTCGCCGAAATAAAACTGCTCGACATCAGTCTGACAGGCCGATAAAACAACCAGTTTCAATCTGTCGCCTTTTCTTTCGGCAATTTCCAAAACCCTCAGATCGCTTTCCAGAGCGCTTTCGTTTTTGGCCATTAAAAGTTTCGAGTTCAAGGGCGATTTTTCATTTGCCACATAATGTCCGGCAAAATGTATGATCTCGGCACTGTTGAATTTTTCCAAAAGTCTGTCTTTTGTCGCCTGTTTTTCCAAAAAGACCTCTTTTTCGTTATAAAATTTGGAAACTTCAA
>JBGTRS010000023.1:9620-17769 GCA_041940665.1 Pyrinomonadaceae bacterium
TGTTTTCTTCACGGTCAAAAGTCGGGTTGCCAATCGTTATAATTGATTCTTTCTCACTTTTTGATACGGAATTTTCGGTCGTCAAAATAAAAATCGTCGGACTCGGTGTATTTGTAAGGGTAAAGTCTTCGATCATAAATCTTTTAGTTTTATTTGAGTATAATGAGGCAAAAGGCAAAAGATGAAGGGCTTTGTCGGCAACGATAAATAATTGTTTTTCCTTGTCCAGCTTCGCTATGATCGGTTCAATAATAACTTCAAAAATCTCATTTGATTTTGATTTTATTTTTTCGGAATTGTTCTTATTATTTTTCAATAAAATTAAATAATCTTCGATCAATTCATTTAATTTTTCATATTCATAATTTTTAACGACATATTCAAATTTATTTTTTTCTACTATCCATACAACAACTTTATCGGGTAACAGGGCGTAATTAATGAGTTGCGTTTGAGCAGGCATCCGGCGTTGAATCTCTTTGAGGGATAATGGCTTGGAAACCGATTTATAACTCAGATCACCTTGATTAACATTCGCTCCGTTTTCGATAAAATCTAATAACGAACGGGCTTTGGAATCTTTGGAATAATCAAATGCCCTTTGCGAATCGCCTTTTTTTAATGAAAAATCAATGGCGATATCGTAAATCGTCTGTTCATTGTGAAAAAAGGAATTTCTTGATTGTTCTTCCAACAAATACACCCGGTTTTGTTTAAACATTTCAAGAATTTTTTTGAGTTGATCTTCGGTTTCTTCCTGCTTATTTTCTTTCCAAAGGCAAACCAATTTACCTTTTTCGGCTGAAAACTTCGGTAAGGAATAATCGGAAGACATAGAAAAAATAGCGATGGCCTCGTCGTAATCTTTGATCGCCTCACTGTATTTGCCCAAATTCCGTTTGATGTTTCCCTCTTCCAACTTGGCAAAGGACTTTAGATTGTTCAGCACATGAATCTGCGTTTTATCCAGAATGATTTGGTCACCGAGTTTGATTGTTTCCGAAGCTTTTTCAAAATCGCCTTTGTTTGTAAAAATTCTGGCAAATAAATAATATGAGAGCTTTAAATGGGCAGGATCGGATTTTAAGTCTTTTGCAATGTTGACATATTCACTTCCGAAAACTATTGCCGATTCATATAACTTAAAATTATTGAATAATTCGGAATGACCTTTAAGATTCCGCCATTTCTGTTTGTGGTTCTCATTGTACAAATTTTTAAATGATGTTGTTTTTGCCAAATACTTCAGTGAATTGGCTGTTTCGCCGAGTTCGGAATATAGTTCGGATAAATTCTCCGACATTCTTTGGATTCCATAAACATTATTTGTTTCTTCGGCAATTTTGAGGGTTTCTTTTCCTGTGGCTATTCCTTTTGAGGTTTCATTGGCGATCAATAAATTCGAGGTTTTCCAATCTAATCCCGTTGTCAAAAGCCATTTATATTTCTTCGCCCTGGCTAATTTTTCGACATTTTCCAGAAATTTGTTACTTTCATTCATCTGGGTTGAACGCGTCAGACAAAAAGCAAGCGGGACTTCCGACAATCCCGCTTCCAGTTTATTATTTACAGATAAAAAAAGCTTTCGGCTTTCTTTTAAATTAGTTACAGCGTCGCCATACCTTGAACCCGATAAATCTTCCAGGCCTTCTTTTAAGGATTGATGAGCCAGAATTAAAACATCCTTTTCTTGTTGCCCGGCCTGTGAATAAAATTCCGCCAAATCAGAAAAAAAAACATCGGCGTTTTTTTCTTTTTCAAGTTCGCCGATATATCCTAATGCTTTCAGATTTTTTTCCGCTTCCGGTAAATCTTTTTTTTTATCGGCCTCCAAATACCGCCTGACGATCTGCATCGGCAGAAACTTTTGAGCGTTGACCTCCTTGGTCTGACTGTGTATTTTCCAGGCCGTTTCCCGATCGTTTTTTTCAAACGCTTCTAAAAAATCATCATAAACCTGTTTATTTGATTTGAAGGTATTGTTTTTGTTTTTTTCAAGGTTGTTGAGATTTTTTTCCGCTTCTATTGCCCATTTTGAATCCTTATCTTTTTCAAGATAAAGTTTCCATGCTTCGATCGCCTGTGCCGGAACATTCATTTCCTGCAAGATCAAAGCCCGATTGAATAATAATTCAAGACTTTTATCACCCGAATTGATTGCCTTGGTCGTTTCTTCCAATGCCATAGCCAATTGTTTTAGTTTTTCGTCCGGCTCGGTTACTTGGTCGGCCTTTTCAAAATAGGCCACACCAAGATTGCTGCGGGCTTGTGTAAAATCTTTATTTATTGTCAAAGCCTGATTAAATTGTTCGATGGCTTCGTCAAACTTTCTTTCCGTCAGATAAAAAACTCCGAGGTCATTTAAGTGTTCCGCACTCGGTTCGGATTCCGCATTTTCGAGCAGTTTCGTTTCGATAATTCTTTTTTGCCTGTTCAGTGAAGCATCTTTTTCGACCTCGGCACCGCGAATCGAACTATGCGGCAGATATTTGAAATCGGCAATTCTCGCTTGTGTCGGGCGTGTATTGTTATAAAGCGAATCAATCTTGGCAATGTAATCGCCGGTTTCGCCCTCGTAAAAACCGGTGAACCAAAATCCGAACACAACTGCGAATATGACCGGTACGGCAAAACCCAAAGCCCATTTCGGCGAAATTGAAAGCCAGTCCCAGAAACCGCTTTTCTCAGAATTTGCTTGTTTGTCGGCTTCGGCTTCAGCCTCCTTTGCCAAAGCTAAAAGTGCTTTGGTATTGGCAATTTTTTTACGTCTTTCGGAAGATTTCAAAAACAACCTTTCAAATTTTTCGAGTTGTTCGCCCGTCAGATTGTTTACCACATAGCTTTCGATCAAATCATCCTGAACAAATTCGAGCTGAAGAGAAAATTCGGAATCATCCGCGAGGCGGTCTTCGATCTTTTCGAGCAGTTCAAAATCTTCGATCATACCCAAAAGATATTTTTCTAAAGTTTCCCTGTTGTAAATTTCTTCCGACATGGTAATTAAAATCTAATAAAAATTTCCCTCTCAACTATATATGAGAAAATCCGCCCTTAAATTACACCGGTTTTCTGGTTTTGATGTTTTTCGACACATTCTTCCAATATATTTTTAAGTCTAAACACCTTTACCCGCAAAGAGTTAACTTTTAATGCGTATTTTTTTGCAATATTTTTTCTGGCCTCCTTTTCCCGTCCGCTTTCGACGTTATAGTAATCCAAAATCATATTTCTTTCGCGGGCCTTGAATTTTGTTAGACATTTCTTTAGCTGTACTTTAATCCGTGCATTTTCTTCCTCATCTTCTTCCCCGTACCAAACTGCTTCATCGTGTACGACTTCGTCAAATAATTGAAAATCTTTCTCTCTTAATTGTTCGTAAAAGATATTTTTGGCAAATCCGTAGAAAACTTTAAGAGGTTTTCCGTTATGGTCAATTGCGTCTTTATTTACTTTGTCAATCACCCGATCAAATGTTTCGTCAACCAACTCTTCAATCAAAAGACAATTCCTGGCTGAAAAAAATGTAATCAGTTTGCTTCGAATATCTATATATATTTTTTCAGCTTTCTGACGATCTTCATTTAACCAATCAAAAAATCGGTTAAAGGTTTGCTCATTTATAATAATTTCTTCAATTTTTGCCACTTTAAAAAAACTTTTATATTTTTTTTCAGCCTGTCTTGGCAGGCTTAAATGAATAATTTTTAAATTTTTTAATAACTTTTATGTAATATAACAGTGAGTTTTGACATATATAAGTGAGACCTCAGTTTTACCAAACATCCGGTCATTTCCAAATATCGTCGGTTGCTAAAAAGATGATCGGAGGTAACAAGACACCACCCCTTGAAAACTCCCACTTTTCCTTAAATTATATTGGCAGATTTGTTCCAGTCTTCAACAAAACATATCTGCCATTTTTTTATTCAAACAAATCCAATATATTCTTGGAAAAATAAAGATAATTATTTTAATATTTTTATAAATTGTATTTTGTTGCTAAAGACCTTTAAAGTTTCGTAAATGTTCAGCCAAAATGCAAATCAAATTTGGCTTCAAGAATTTTCAGCAACTCGACGGATTTTTTATTCGTCTAAAAAATTGGTAAGCTAACAGAAAGCAAACACCATCTTCCCGACAATTATTATGAAAAAGTTTTTATCTATTATAGCCTTAACCGTTTTTTGCGTTTCCGGGCTTTTTGCTCAAGTTTATACGGACGCAACTCTGGCCAAAGTCATCGCTCAGGATAAATCCGACCGCGATGAAAGCGGACAATTGAACACTCTGAGCGTCGGCGACCATCTCTATCGGGCTGACGTTTATATGTCGAACCGTCAATTTGCAAACGCCCGCGAACATTGGCAGAAAGTTTTGGACAATTATCCGAAAGACGCAAACATCCCGAAAGCACTTTTCGGGATGGGTCGCTCGAATATGTGGGAACGGAATTATGATGTCGCCGTTAGCTGGTTTGATAAATTGGTTCAAAGCCATCTGTCCACCTTCGACGGTCAGGAAGGCCTGGCATATAAAGGAGCCAGCTATGTCAGACTCGGAAAAAATCTCGAAGCGGCGAAAACTTACGAACAATACATCGTGATGTTCCCGAACGGAAAACGGGTCGAATCATCGCATTTGAACATTATTGACGCCTACAGAGAAGCGGGAGAGTATGATCTCGCCAATGACTGGGTTGAGAAAACCCGTAAGCGTTTTCCCCGCACCGATACGGAAACAAATGCACTTCACGCCCGTCTGCGGATGGAGGTTTACCGTCAGAATTGGAGATCGGTTATTGCCGCCGCCGATGAACTTTTTAAATTAAATAATTTCAGCGGTTCGATGGCTTACGAGTACGAAGTTCAATTTCTGAAAGCCTATGCTTTGGAAAAATCGGAACAGAAGACCGAAGCGATGAGTGCTTATTATGCAATTCCCGCAAGTGCAACCTCCTATTTCGGCAATCTCGCCACTGAAAGAATCGGTTTTCTTGGCGGAAACACGGCCGGTAGAGAAAATCAGACGCAGACCGAAAGCCGGCGAATCGCCGGTGGTTTTCCCGTCAGATACCGGGCTGAACTGCTCAGATATTCAAAATCACGCGGAATAGATCCGAGATTCGTGCTGGCCATTATGAAACAGGAATCGAGTTTTCGTGCCAACGCCAAATCACCGGCCGCCGCCCGCGGTTTACTTCAACTGACCTATGACACCGCTCTCAAATACAACAAAGAAGCCGGGTTTAACAAGATCACGGGAACTGACCTGTATCGCCCGAACATCAACATCGCCATCGGAAGCGTCTATATCGCCGAACTGAAGGACGAATTCGGCGGTCTTTATGAAGCGATCGCCGCCAGCTACAACGGCGGTGAAGACAACGTCGCCCGCTGGCTCGACCGGAGCAAACCGAAAGAACCGGCGATTTTTGCATCGGAAGTAGGTTTTTCCGAAACCAAGAAATATGTCTTTAAGGTGATGGGAAATTATCACGTATATAAGGAACTTTATACCGAAGACCTTTTAAGAAAGTAAAAAATTAGTGCGGGCAGTTCTCTCTCTCTGCCCGCACATTTTGTTTTAAAATACTTTTAATTTTTTATTTGCGGGCGAGGATGCCCGCCCTCTTTTACGCGGCTTCTTTCTTTTTAACCGTTCCGAACGGTATCGTTTTGCGGTCAACCACGTCTTTTGTAATTACCAACTCCTTGACCTTTTGCTGGGAAGGCATCGAATACATCGGTTCGAGCAGAATTTCTTCCATGATCATCATCAGACCTCTCGCTCCGACTTTGCGGTCAAACGCCTGTTTGGCGATAGCTCGTAAAGCCCCGTCCGTAAATTTAAGGCGGATGTTATCAAACTCGAATTTTCGTTGATATTGTTTGACGAGCGAATTCTTGGGTTCGGTCAAAATCCTGACAAGGGCATCTTCGTCCAATTCGTGCAGAGTTCCGACCACCGGAAGTCTTCCGACAAACTCGGGAATCAAACCATAATGAACGAGATCGTCCGGCTCGAGGGCCTTTTCAACTTCCGTCTGTCTTTCTTTCGAGAGTTTGATGTCGGCCTTGAAACCGAGCGATTTATTCCGCAAACGCCGGTCAACGACCTTATCCAAACCGACGAACGCACCGCCGCAAATAAATAAAATGTTGGTTGTATCAATCGGCAAAAATTCCTGCTGCGGATGTTTTCGGCCACCGTTTTGCGGGATGTTGGCGATCGTCCCTTCCAGGATTTTAAGGAGTGCCTGCTGAACGCCTTCGCCGGAAACATCTCTCGTGATCGAAGGATTGTCATCTTTGCGGCAGATTTTATCTATCTCATCAATGTAAATGATTCCTTCCTGTGCCTTTTCAACGTCATTTCCGGCGGCCTGCAAAAGTTTTAGGATTATATTCTCGACATCTTCGCCGACATACCCGGCTTCCGTCAAAGTCGTCGCGTCAACGATGCAGAACGGAACGCTCAGAAATCTCGCCAGAGTTTGGGCAAGCAGAGTTTTGCCCGTTCCGGTCGGACCGATCAACAGGATATTCGATTTTTGGATTTCGACATCGGTGCGTCTTTTCGCCAGTTCGAGCCGCTTATAATGCTGATAAACCGCCACGGCCAGACGTTTTTTCGACTCGCTTTGACCGATCACATAATCGTCAAGAAATTCGTGAATCTGTTGAGGTTTGGGAAGTGCGGTTCTTGAAGTCGTAACTTCCGACTGCTCATCGTCATTGATGATCTCATTGCAGATGTCTATGCATTCATTACAGATATAGACACTCGGACCGGCAATCAGCTTTTTGACTTCGTTTTGCGATTTTCCGCAAAATGAACAACGCAAAATTTCTTCTGGTCTTAATAGTGACATAAATTTTAACTTCCGGCGAGAATCCTAAAATTTTTATTTCGTTTTCAAAATCTACTTCGATTTTTCACGATGATCAATAACTTCGTCAATCAAACCATATTCTTTTGCTTCAACCGGCGACATAATGCGGTCGCGTTCGACGTCTTCTTCAACCTTTTCAAAACTCTGCCCGGAATGCTTCGCCAAAATCTCCGATGTCAGTTTCCGCATCCGCAGAATTTCTTCCGCCATAATGCGGACATCGGTTGCCTGCCCTTGTGCACCGCCCGAAGGCTGATGAATCAAAATACGCGAATTCGGCAATGAAAACCGTTTGCCTTTTGTTCCGGCCGTCAGAAGCAATGCTCCCATCGAAGCACATTGCCCGACGCAAATCGTCGTGACATCGTTGCGGATGAACTGCATCGTGTCATAGATCGCCATTCCGGCCGTGATCGAACCGCCCGGCGAATTGATATAGAGATTGATGTCGCGTTCCGGGTCTTCCGCTTCCAGGAACAGAAGTTGGGCAACGATCAAATTGGCGATCATATCGTCAATCGGCGTGCCGATAAATATAATGCTGTCTTTTAATAAACGCGAATATATGTCGAACGCACGCTCACCACGCGAAGTTTGTTCGACAACCATTGGAACTAATGCCATAATTTTTTTCCCTTTCTATTTCTATTAAAAGAATTAAGTTGTTAAAGAATTTGTTTAACTGAGCGAAGATAAGTTGTAGGCAAAATGGCTTTTGCCATCTCTGTTTCTGATTTTACATTTTATCTTCAAAAAAGCAAATTCTTATTTTATTTTTTTGATTTCAAACAAAATTTAAGCCTCTTTTTCTTCGGCCTTCTGTTCCCCGGATTCGGCGGTTTCCTTATCTCCGGCTTCCGAGTCAGCTAAATCAAATTGTTGTTTTTCCTCTACCCATTCGCCGTCTTTGACGTTGGCTTTTTCGACCAAAACCTCGATGGCCTTGCGGGTTCGCAAATTGTTCTCGATCATCGCTTCGCCGCCCTGCTGATCGAGTGACTTTCGTAACTCTTCGATCGGACTTTGATAATACTGGGCCATTTTTTCGATCTCGGCATTTACTTCATCTGGCGAAACCTCGACATTTTCGGTTTCCGCGATCTTTTCAAGCAGGATCGCTCCGCGGACATCTCTCTCCGCTTGCCCCTTCATCTGCTGATAGGTCGTTTCGACAAAACTCTGGTCAACTTTCGAAAGATCAACCCCGCGTTGAGCAAGATCCTGGGCGAAATTGTTGAGCAGATTCTGAGCCTGCGA
>JBGTRS010000024.1:0-17719 GCA_041940665.1 Pyrinomonadaceae bacterium
TGCGGCATTCGATGGCGTGTCCGACGATATGCACGTCATCTTGCGAAAAACTCAAACTTTCGCCCCTTGCAATACGGATCTGATTAAAAACTATATCCGCCAATGTAACCATTTCCGTAACGGGATGCTCGACCTGGATCCGCGTGTTCATTTCCATAAAATAAAATGAACCGTCTTCGTCAAGCAAAAACTCGAAAGTGCCCGCACTCGAATAACCGATCTCCTTGCACGCCTTGACCGCCACCGCTCCCATCTCTTCCCGCAGTTCGGGCGTCAGAGCGGGCGAAGGTGCTTCTTCCAGAAGTTTCTGATGACGTCTTTGGATCGTGCATTCCCGTTCGCCGAGATGGATGCAATCGCCGTATTCATCGGCTAAAACCTGTATTTCGATATGTCGCGGGCGTTCGATGTATCTTTCGATATAAACCGAACCGTCCTTAAATGCCGCCAACGCTTCGGCCTGTGCGGTTTCAAGTTGGCTTTGCAAATCTTTTTCTTCGCGGACGATCCGCATTCCGCGGCCGCCGCCGCCGGCCGCCGCTTTGATTATCAACGGAAAACCGATCTCTTTCGCGATCTTTTTGGCCTCGTCCGCATCAGCAATCGGGTCGGGACTTCCGGGCAGGATCGGGACGCCGGCCGCCTCCATCGTTCTTCTCGCTTCGACCTTATCGCCCATCATTTTGATGATCTCGGGCTTCGGACCGATAAATTTTATGTTGCACTCTTCACAGATTTCCGCAAATTTTGCCGATTCCGCCAAAAATCCGTAACCGGGATGGATCGCATCGACGTTGGTGATCTCCGCCGCCGAAATTATTGCCGGAATATTCAGATAACTTTCTGCCGAACTGGCCGGACCGATACAGACCGCTTCATCCGCAAAACGCACGTGCAGTGCATCACGGTCGGCTTCCGAATGAACGGCCACCGTGCGAATCCCCATTTCCTTGCACGTCCACATAATCCGGCAGGCGATCTCGCCGCGGTTGGCAATAAGAACTTTTTTGATTTCCCGATTACTCATTTTTTAGTTCAAAGTTCAAAGTTCAAAGTCCAAAGTCCGATTCTGACAAATAAAATTTGACTCTGGACTTTGGACTTTGAACACTGGACTATTTTTTAATCCCGAAAAGCGGTTGACCGAATTCGACCGGCTGGGCATTTTCGACGTAAATCTTTACGATCTCGCCCGCAACTTCCGCCTGAATCTCGTTCATCAGCTTCATCGCTTCGACGATGCAAACGACCGTATCGGCGGAAACCGTGTCGCCTTCTTTGACAAAGGAAGGTTTGTCCGGTCCGGGTGAACGGTAAAACGTTCCGACGATCGGCGATGTGATTTTATACAGATCGTCATCGGCTTCGGCCGCATCTTCAACATTTTCGGAAGAGGTTTGTCCGGCACTTGTAGCGGTTGGTGAAGCTGCCGTCGGCTGTGCTTGAGAAACTGTCGGCGGCTGATATTCCGGCATCGGGGCGGAAACATAGACACTTTTGCTCATCCGGACGCGAATCTTATCATTTTTGAGCTCAAAGTCCGTAAAACCGCGTTCATCAACCAAATCCGCAAGTTCCCGCAATTCATCCATATTAAAAGAACGATCTGAAGAATCGCTCTTTTTCTGGCTGTCTTTACCCATATTTTCTTCCTTTGTTGATGTTGAAGCCATAAATTTGCTCCTAAACTTTTCGTCTTATTCTTTGCCGCCGGCCGCCATTTCACGCGGATTGTCAACCAGTTCGATGACCGCCAATTCCGCATTGTCACCCTTGCGGCGTCCGCCGATTCTGATGATGCGGGTGTAACCGCCGTCGCGGTCTTTATAACGTTCACCGAGTTCGTCGAACAATCTTTGAACCGCTTTGACACCGGCAGTTCTTTCAACGCCGCCGCGTTCCTTATTGCCGAAACGGCTCTGCTCACGTTTGAAGTTGCGATTTCCCGAATGAAAATAAGTCGCCGCTTTTCGACGCAGATGAACTTCCTGTACCTTGGCATCGTCGCCTTCGAGCTTCGTCGCTTTGCGGGCGAGCGTGATCGCCTTTTCGACAAACGGACGAAGTTCTTTGGCTTTCTGTACGGTCGTCACAATATATTCATTCTCCGCATTTATAAGCGATGTTGCCATATTTCGCAACATTGAAATGCGGTGTTCCGTCGTTCTGTTTAATTTCCGATGTGCTTTTAAGTGTCGCATTTTTTTATATGTAAATAGTAAATAGTGAATAGTGAATGGTTGATGCTATTTACTATACACCATTCACTATTCACTAATTATTATAAATCTCTCCCGCCCGAACCCGGAATCGGATTGCCTTGTTCGTCAAAATCCATCCCGAAATCGAGTCCCATGCCGTGGAGCATATCCTTGATCTCGTTGAGCGATTTTTTACCGAAGTTTTTCGTCGAAAGCATTTCTTTTTCGGTTCGGCGGATCAAATCCCGGATCGTTCTGACATCCGCATTTTTCAGGCAGTTATACGAACGCACCGAAAGTTCCATTTCGTCAACCGAACGATCCAGCAGATCGTTTCTAAGTAGCGGCGGACGCTGGATATCTTCGGGTTTGTATTCTTCTTCTTCTTCCTCAAAATTGATGAAGATGGACATATGGTCTTTGACGAGTTTGGCCGCCAGACCGATCGAATCGTCCGGTTTGACCGAACCGTCCGTCCAGACTTCGATCGTCAATTTGTCGTATTCGGTATTTGACCCCTGACGGGTTTTATCAACCGTGTAATTAACTTTCTTGATCGGCGTATGAACCGAATCGATCGGAATATAGCCGAGCGAAAGATCTTCGTCATTATTGAATTCGGCGGAAACATAACCGCGGCCTCTTTTCAGCCGCATCTCGATATTTAACTCGCCGTCCTTGCTCAAAGTCGCGATATGAACATCCTTGTCCAAAACTTCGACATCGCCGTCGGCTTCAATATCGGCACTCGTTATCTCGCCTTCGCCGGATTTATTGATTGTCAAAGTTTTCGGTTCACTGCTGTGCAGTTTGAACGGAACCTGTTTAAGATTCAAGATGACATCCGTCGCATCTTCCGTAACGCCTTTGATTGAAGAAAACTCGTGTTCGACACCTTCGATTTTTACTGCGGTAATCGCCGCCCCTTCGATTGATGAAAGCAAGGCACGTCTGATCGAATTACCGATAGTTGTCCCGAAGCCGCGTTCAAAAGGCTGAGCGTAGAATTTACCGTATCTTTCGGTCAAGGTGTCTGTCTCAACGTTCAAGCGGTTCGGAATCTGAAAATTTGTCCAATGGTTATTTTGTGTCATATTTTTATTAGATGAAAACCTATCTTTTAAAAACCGAAAAACACCGGTAAGCGAAAGCATTCCGGTTTGATTTCCCGAAACGCTTTGCCGACCGATTAAAATTACTTGCTGTAAAGCTCGACGATCAGTTGCTCGTTGATATCCGCATCAATATCATCACGCTTCGGCAAATCCGAAACGGTCGCACTCAACGCGGCCTCATTGGCCGAGATCCAGACCGGACGGCGACCGCCCGCAGTCTGCCAGGCACCTTCGATGTGCGTGTTCTTTCGACTGCCGTCTTTGACCGTTATGATGTCTCCGACCTTGACCTGAAACGACGGTATATCAACCTTTTTACCGTTGACTTCGATATGTCCGTGATTGACGAGTTGGCGAGCCTGCCGGCGGGAAGTTGAAAATCCTGCCCGAAAGACCGTATTGTCAAGCCTTCTTTCAAGCAAAAACAGAAGATTCTCACCCGTAATGCCCTTTTGCCGTGAAGCTTTTTTGAAATAATTGCGAAACTGTTTTTCGAGAACAAAGTAGATTCTTTTGACCTTTTGTTTTTCCCGAAGCTGTTCACCGTAACCCTGCAAAACTCTGCGTCTGGCCGTCGGACCGTGTTGTCCCGGTGGCTGAGTCCCGCGTTTTTCAATCGCACAGGACGTTTTGTAGCAACGATCGCCCTTTAAGAATAATTTTCCACCTTCGCGGCGGCACAGACGGCACACCGCATCTCTATATCTAGCCATTTATATTATTTTTTGCCTCCAAGCAAGGCGATTTTGGATTTTAGATTGCGGATTTTGGATCAAGTCGCAATCATTTATCCATATATCTGCCTTTTATATTGGAAAAGTTTACAGGAAAAATCAGATGCTTTTCCCCTTCTTCCTTTCGATATTTATTATTTTTATTAAACTTTCTACAGATTGCGGAGAATCAATCCAAAATCTAAAATCCGCAATCCAAAATCTTCAAACTCTTCTGCGTTTCGGCGGCCGGCAGCCGTTGTGCGGAATCGGCGTCGTATCACGAATTGACGTGACGCGAATACCGACATTGTTGATCGCCCGGATCGCCGATTCGCGTCCGCCGCCCGGACCTTTGACGCGGACTTCCGCTTCACGCATTCCGGCCTCGACCGCTTTGCGGGCGACTTCCGTCGCCGCTTGCTGAGCCGCATACGGCGTGCCTTTGCGGGAACCTCTGAATCCTTTCGCCCCCGAAGAAGATTGAGCGATCAAATTACCGTTCGGATCGGTGATCGAGATCAAAGTATTGTTAAACGTCGCTTTGATAAAAACTATTCCGACCGGAATATTCTTCTTCTCTTTCTTTTTATAGACTTTCTTTTTACCTTTAGTTGCCTTTGCTTTTGCCATATTATTTTGTCAGTGGTCAGTGGTCAGTGAGCAGAGTGGTCAGTTTTATCAAAAATAAACTGCCAACTGCCCCTGACGACTGCAAACTTATTTCTTGCCCGGTGCTTTTTTCTTCGCAACAGCGGCTTTTTTCGGACCCTTTCTGGTTCGGGCATTTGTATTCGTGCGTTGTCCGCGAACGGGCAAACCGCGACGATGACGAAGACCGCGGTAACAACCGATGTCCATCAAACGTTTGATGTCCATCTGTCTTTGCTTACGCAGATCGCCTTCGACCATTCCCTGTTCATCAATGATCGTACGGATACGACCTAATTCTTCTTCGCTCAAATCTTTGATCTTGGTATCCAAACTGACATCGGCTTCGGTCAAAATCGCCGTTGCACGGGCTTTTCCGATGCCGTAAATATACGTTAAACCGATTTGAGATCTTTTTTGTGGTGGTAAATCAACACCTGCAACACGAGCCATAATTTTTCTCTATCTACTCCTATCCTTGACGTTGTTTATGTTTCGGATTTTCACAAATCACACGTACAACACCTTTTCGGTGAATAACCTTACATTTATCGCAAATTTTCTTTACTGACGGACGAACTTTCATTTCTCTTAAGTCTCCCTTTTACTTGTAACGATAGGTAATGCGTCCGCGGCTCAGATCGTACGGTGATAATTCAACCAAAACCCGATCTCCCGGCAGAATCCGGATGAAATTCTTACGCATTTTGCCCGAGATATGTGCCAAAACTTCGTGGTCTTGATTATCATCTAATTTGACCTTGAAAAGTGCATTCGGCAGAGTATCTACTACAGTCGCTGTTACTTCTATCGCTTCTTCTTTTGCCATAATTCTATAGCCAACCTTGTCTAGTCGGACAAATCGTTAATGTTATCGCGTTTCGAGCGTTTTATCAAGTTAAGCCGAGACGGTTTCCGCTTTTCTTTTCTCTAAATCCTTTTTTTGCTCTTTTGTCAGCGTCAAAATTTCCGGCCCTTCTGTCGTGATCGCAACCGTATGCTCGCTGTGAGCGGCAAATTTTCTGTCCTTGGTGACGACCGTCCAACCGTCGCTCAATGTTTCGGTTTCTTCCGAGCCGAGCGTCAGCATCGGCTCGAGGGCAAAAACGAATCCGGCCCGGATCTTTTCTTTTGTCCCGCGGCGGCCGTAATTCGGAATCTGCGGGGATTCGTGCATACTTCGCCCGATGCCGTGCCCCGTATAATCTCTGACTATCCCGTAACCGAATTTCTCGGCATATTCCTGAACCGCCGCTCCGATGTCGCCAACTCTGTTATTCGGACGGCATTCATTGATCGCCAATTCCAGACATTTTTCCGTGACTTTAACGAGTTGAGCAACTTCATCACTAATCTCTCCGACGGGGACGGTCGTGGCCGTATCGCCGACGAAACCATCCAAAGTTGCCGCCATATCCATCGAAATAATGTCACCTTCTTTCAGCGGCGTATCGGTTGAAAATCCGTGAACGACCTGCTCGTTGACGGATGCACAGATGGCAAACGGAAATGGCGGCATATTATGCGGGGCGTAACCGATAAAGGTCGGGATCGCTCCGGCATCACGCATCATCTTTTCGGCGGTGGCGTTCAATTCGAGAGTCGTAATTCCCGGCTCAACCATTCCCCGCAAAGTTTCGCGAACCGTGGCGATCAGTTCGCCGACGGCACGCATCTTTTCCAGATCCTTCTCAGATTTTGCAATAATCATACCTTTTCCCAGAAAAATTTGGGCGTATTTTCTAATAACACTGCCGAGTTTTGCGTCGCTCAAAAGAAAATATAATGCCAGCTTCAAACGGCTGGCTTTGTAAATTCGAATTCGAGAACCGGACAGCTTTTAAGCAGCAACATTGTTGACTGCCACCAAACCTTCCAGTTCCTTATATATCTCTTCGGGCGTGCGTGTTCCGTCAACTTTCTGCAAACGCCCCGAATTTTCGTAGTATTCAAGCAAAGGCTTCGTATTCTCTTCGTAGGTTTCAAGCCGAACCTTTACCTTTTCCGAAGTGTCGTCCGCCCGATGCTTTAATTCGGCTTCGGGATGCAGATCACAAAAACCTGTAACTTTCGGCGGTTTGAACGAAAGATTGTAAATCTCTCCGCAAACCGGACAACTGCGTCTACCCGTCAAACGCTCTTCCAGTTTTTCAAACGGCACATCAATCAGGATCGCACTGATCGGTTTGCCCTGTTCTTCCGATAACATTTCAAGCATCTCGGCCTGCACCGGAGTTCTCGGAAAACCATCCAAAATATATGTTCCCTGACAATCTTCCCTCGAAGTTCTATCCTTGACCATTTCAAAAGTGACGCTGTCGGGAACGAGTTTTCCCGAAGCGAGGATTTCACGAACTTCACGGGCAAGCGGTGTATCCGCATCTTTCATCTCGCGAAACATATCGCCGGTCGAAATCTGCGGAATGCCGAGCCGGGATTCAAGCATTCTTGCCTGTGTTCCTTTTCCCGCTCCCGGAGCTCCGATTAAAACGATAATTTTCGACATAAACATAACTAGTCAACGGTAAATAGTAAATTGACCTTCTCTATTTACAATCTACTATTTACATATTTTTTCTAACCTCTTCGACCACGCAGTTGTGAGCCGGCTCCCATAAACCCTTCGTAATTACGCATCACGAGTTGGGCTTCGATCTGGGCGACCGTATCCATGGCAACCGCCACGATGATCAAAATCGAAGCACCGCCGAAGAAGAACTGATACCCCAATCCGGTCGTAACCCAGCCGAGACCGGGCGTCGAGTTAAAGAAACTGTCCAGATTTTCTCCGATAAACGGCAGACGTCCGACCTTGAAACCGTTTAAAAGTAATTGCGGAATAAACACGACGATCGCCAGATATGTCGCCCCGATCGTCGTCAGACGGGTCATCACCGTATTCAGATAATCCGCGGTCGGTGCCCCGGGACGAATTCCCGGAACAAATCCGCCGTGTTTTCTCAAATTATCGGCAACCTCGTCGGTGTTAAAGATGATCGTGATATAGAAAAACGTAAAGAGAACGATCAAGCCGATGAATATAAGTTCATAATACGGATCTCCGCCGCCGAACTGGTTAAAGAACACGGCGATCTTCGTCCAGATCGAATCCGGATTGTTCGGATCAGCCGGAATTGCCGAAAGCAGAGTTTGCGGCATAGCCAGAACGGACGAAGCAAAAATGATCGGAATAACGCCGCCCATATTGAATTTAAGCGGCAGATTCGTATCCTGTCCCTGAAAAACCTGATTTCCGACCCGGCGACTGGCATAACTGATCGGAATTTTCCGGCGGGCCGATTCCATATAAACGATAACGGCGGTCAATGCGATCAAAATTACGACCAGGAAGATAACGCCCAGCGTTTGAATAGCATCGCCCTCCCCGACTTTTTCTCTGATCTGGGCAATCGCGTTCGGCATACTGACCAGAATACCGGCGGCAATCAAAAGCGAAATTCCGTTTCCGACCCCGCGTTCGGTGATCTGTTCACCGAGCCACATCACAAAGATCGTTCCCGTTGTTAAGGTGACGACGATAAAAATTGACATTGACCAGGTTTTATCAATAACGCCGTTGGCCTGCAGGAATGTCGAAATAAAAAATGCTTGAACGGCACAAAGGGCCACGGTCAGATACCGCGTCCACTGATTCATCTTCTGCCGTCCGACCTCGCCCTCTTCCTGAACTTTTTTGAGTTCGGGATACAGAACCGGCATCAACTGCATAATGATCGAAGCGGTAATGTAGGGCATCACGCCGAGGGCCAGCACGGAAATGGTCCGGAAGTTTCCGCCTGAAAAAATATCGAGAATACCGAGAAGCGAATTGCTGAAATTGCCGTCATTCCAAACCCTTTCAAGTTGGGCTTTATTAATTCCCGGAGCGGTGATGTGTGCTCCGAGACGATATATAGCCAGCAAACCGAATGTAAAGAGAACTCTGTTTCTCAATTCGGGAACTTTAAAAATATTCTGAATGGCGGAAATAAACTTATCCATAACTTATAAAATGACTCTAGCTTGATAATTCCTAAAATTAAATTGATTTAATTTTACACTAAATCAATTTAAAAAGCCTGTCCGCATTGGAGCGGAAAACTCCAAGTTGTTCAGCTTAAAAGATTTACTCTTCTTCGCTTTTATCTTCGGCCGGCTTCTTCCTGCCTTTTGATGCTTTCGTTTCCTTTTCGGCTGTTTCAAACGTATCAATGATATTCGCCGTTCCGCCCGCATCTTCGATCTTGGTTTTGGCGGCGTTGGTAAAACGATGGGCCGAAACCTTCAGCTTTTTCGTCACTTCGCCGTTCCCCAGGATGACCAGATCGTGTTTCGCTTTTTTGATCAAACCGCGTTCCCGCAAAAGTTCGGGCGTGATCTCATCACCGGCATTGAAGTTTTCTTCCAACGTCGAAAGACGAACTTCGATCCATTTCTTTTTGAAGATATTCGTGAAACCGCGTTTCGGCAAACGGCGTTGCAAAGGCATCTGACCGCCTTCAAAACCGGCCCGCTGTGAATAACCGGAACGTGATTTCTGTCCCTTATGACCGCGGCCGGCGGTTTTACCGAGTCCCGAACCGGGTCCGCGTCCTCTGCGTTTTTTCTTGTGCGTCGAGCCGTCGGGCGGACGCAATTTGTTTAATGCTAATGTCATTTTTTTTGTCCTTTGTCATTAGTCATTAGTCCTTTGTCCCTTGTAATTTTATTGATTACATATAGCCCGAAAGCTAAGGACAAAGGACTAATGACCAAGACCAAACCTTATTCTACAATTCTTAAAATATGCGGAACTTTTGCCACAACCCCGCGCATTGCCGCGTTGTCGGGCTTTTCCTTGATCTGGTTCAATTTGGTAAAACCCAAACCCCGGACCATCGCCTTTTGCTTTTTGGAATAGCCGATCGTGCTTTTGTAATACTCGATCTTGATCGTTCCGCCGCCTGCTTTTTCTTCAGTCTTTTTAGCCATTTCTTTTATTTGGTCTTTGGTCTTTGGTCCTTGGTCTTTGGATAAAATTCTTATCGTATTTCCTCAAAGGCCAAAATCCAAAGATCAAAAACCGAAAAATTAAAGTAGTTCTTCAACCTGTTTACCGCGAAGTCTGGCGACTTCCATCGGATCTTTCATCCGCATCAGACCGTCAAAGGTCGCCCTGATGACATTATGCGGATTGGTTGAACCCAAAATCTTTGTTCTGACGTTGTGAACGCCGACCGCCTGCATCACGGCACGCACCGCACCGCCGGCGATCACGCCCGTTCCTTCCGCCGCCGGTTTGATCAGAACCTTGCCGGCCCCGTATCTGCCGAGAATCTCGTGCGGCAGGGTGTCGCCGATCAATGTTACCTTGATCAGATTGTTCTTGGCCGATTCGATCGCTTTTTTGATCGCGGCGGGAACCTCTTTGGCTTTTCCCGTGCCGAAGCCGACATGTCCGGCTTCATCGCCGACCACCATCAAAGCCGCAAAAGAAAGATTTTTACCGCCTTTAACAACCTTCGTCACACGATTAACGGAGATCAGATGCTCTTTCAATACCAAACTGTTTGGTGAAATTCTATGTTGCTTTTCCATCGTTATATTCTATTCTTCTTCCTCTTTTGCCTTCTCGTCCGCTTTTTCTTCTTTAGCCGAATCTTTTTCGGACTTTTCTTCAGCGGCTTTTTTACCTTTCTTTTTGTCTGCGGCTTTCTTTTCGGACTTTTTCTCTTCTTTCGCCTTCGTTTCTTTTTTCGGCTCGGAAGATTTTTCTGCGGATTTCGTTTCATCCTTCTTATCAGCTTTAGCTTCCGAAGAAGAACCGTTTTGATTCAAACCCGCTTCGCGTGAAGCATCAATCAAAGCCTTCACCCGTCCGTGATAGACATAACCGCCGCGGTCATAGACGACCGTTTCGATGCCCGCCCCCTTCGCCCGCTCGGCGATCATCTTGCCGATGGCTTGAGCCGCTTCGATGTTTCCGCCCGTTTTGCCTTTGAAAGAGCCTTCGGTCGTTGAAGCCGCCGCCAAAGTTACGCCTTTCACATCATCAATGATCTGGGCGTAGATATGTTTGACACTGCGGAAAACCGCCAGACGCGGACGTTCCGATGTCCCCTGAACTTTTTTGCGTATGCGACCGTGAACACTGCGTCGAATATCTGCTCTGCTTTTGTTTGCCATAACTCTATTTTAATAACGGCTTTACGATTAAATCTTATCGAAAGCCGGTTGTTCTCAAAATCCTTACGCGGCTGTTTTACCTTGTTTCAATCTGTAGTATCGATCGCCGTACCGAACGCCTTTGCCTTTATAAGCATCGGGTTTTCGCAGACGGACAAGTTCCGCCGCCACCTGTCCGAGAAGTTGTTTGTCAATCCCGGTCAAAGTAATCGTGGTTTGATATTGCTGAATATCGTTTTTTGAACCCAATCTTTCGGTTGAAGCCTGAATTCCGTCCGGCAACGGATATTCGATCGGATGCGAATAACCGAGTGCAAACACGAGTTTATTACCCTGCACATCAACTTTGTATCCGACGCCGACGACGTCCATCTGCTTTGAAAAGCCTTCCGTGACACCGACGACGGCATTGTTCGCCAAAGCTCTCGCCAAGCCATGCATGGCCGAATACTCATCGCCTTTTCTTTCAGCCGTTAAAGTGCCGTCTTCCTGCTTAAACTCCACCCCTTCGGGGATCGGCGAGACAAGCGTTCCTTTCGGCCCCTTTACTTCCAATTCTTCGTCTTTGATCGTAACCGTTACTCCCGAAGGTATCTCGATCGGTTGTTTTCCTACACGCGACATAACTTTTTTGTCCTTTGTCCTTCGTCCTTTGTCCTTCGTTGTTCGAGCGAAGATTCAAAACTATAAATCTTACAAAACCAACCAAGGGACAAATGACCAATGACTAATCACTAATAAACATTTGCCAAAATCTCGCCGCCGACATTTTCCTGGCGAGCCTGTTTGCCACTCATTAAACCTTTTGAAGTCGAAATAATATTTACTCCGTATCCGCCTAAGACTTTGGGAATGCCTGTCGCCCCGACGTAAACTCTGCGGCCGGGACGCGAAACACGCGAAAGATGCGTGATCGAGGAAATTCCTTTGGCATCATAGCGTAAGAATATGCGGATGCTGAACTTCGGCTTTTCGCCTTTGGTCACATAGTTATTAATATAACCTTCTTCCTTTAAAATTCTGGCAACTTCCAACTTCAATTTTGAACCGGGAATGTCCACACGCTGATGATTCGCCATAATGGCGTTTCGGATCCGTGTGAGCATATCTGCGATTGGGTCTGTCATTCTATTTTTTACTCCGTAAAATGATTTTGGATTGCCGATTTTTGATTTTGGATCAAAACTTAATTGTTACCGTTTTTTTTTACGTCCAAAATCTAAAATCTAAAATCTAAAATCTAAAATCTAATTTACCAACTTGATTTTACAACTCCGGGAATTTGTCCTTGCAAAGCCAATTCCCGCAAAGCGACACGCGAAATACCGAACTTGCGGACGTAACCACGCGGCCGGCCGGTCTGCGAACAACGATTTTTCACTCTGACCGGACTTGCGTCCCTCGGCAATTTCTGCAATTTGATCATCGCTTCATCAACCTGTTCGGGCGTTGAATCCGGATTGTTGATAATTTTCTTTAACGCGGTTCTTTTCGCGGCATATTTGGCCACCATTTTTTTGCGTTTTTCGTTTTTTACTATCTTGCTGATTTTAGCCATAACTTTTTCTTAAACCTTTTAGTTTTGACGGAACGGCATTCCGAGTGCTTTTAGAAGCGAACGTCCCTGCTCATCATTTTCCGCCGTCGTCACGATCGAAATATTCATCCCGCGGGTTTTGTCCACGTTGTTAAAATCAATTTCGGGAAAGATCAACTGTTCTTTGATTCCGAGCGTGTAGTTTCCGCGGCCGTCGAAAGATTTCGGCGAGATGCCGCGAAAGTCACGCACCCGCGGCAGAGCGACCGAGATCAATCTGTCCAGAAACTCATACATCCGGTTGCCCCGCAGGGTCACCATCGTGCCGACTCTCATTCCTTCCCGCAGTTTGAACGCCGCGATTGATTTTTTCGCTTTGGTAACAACGGGCTGTTGCCCCGTGATAACCCGTAATTCCTCAACCGCCGAATCGAGCAGTTTCGAATTGCTGATAGCCTCGCCGATCCCCATATTAATGGTGATCTTTTCCAATTTCGGAATCGCCATCCTGTTTTTGATGTCGAATTCTTTGGCGAGTGCCGGAGCGATCTCTTGATTATATTTTTCCTTTAATCTTGCCATCTCTTTTTTAGAGTTTCTCCTTATTTTTTATTTGGGACCCGCTTCTCGAAAAAAAGCGTTACCAAATTTCAAACTCCTTTATTCTTCTTCCGATTTATCTGCCTTTTTCTTGGCAGATGTTTTCCCGGACTTTTTCGAATCCTCTTTTTTGGATTCTTCCTTTTTAGCTTCTTTCTTTTTCGGAGCGGCCTTCTTTTTCGGTTTTGCCTCTTCAGCTTTTTCTTCGACCTTTTCCTCAGAAGCCGCTTCGTCCGTTTTAGCTTCCGCCTTTTCCTCAGCCAGTTCTTCCGTTTCGGTTGTCTTTTCGATTCTTTCAAACGGATTCGGCATCGGGATTATTTCACCGCTTTTCGCCACCCGCACCTTTTTGCCGTCACGTTCCTCGATGCGGACGCGGGTCGGTTTGTCGGTTTTCGGATCTATCAAGGCGACGTTTGAAATATCAACCCACGCTTCTTTTTTGATGATGCCGCCCTGAACATTCAGTTGCGGATTGGCTTTCTGGTGTTTTTTGACGATCATCGCCCCGTCAACCTTGACCTTGCCTTCACGCGGATTGACGGCGATTACCTTGCCGCGATACGGAACTCTTTCGACCTTGCCGTCGGAGCTTCGTTCATAACGGTTATATTCTTTTCCCGAGATAAACACGACCTCGTCACCGCGTTTGATCTTGGCTTTGACAACACCTTTTTTCGTAGCTTTATTCATTTTCTATATAACCTCCGGTGCGAGCGAAACGATCTTCATGAAATTCTTTTCGCGTAATTCGCGGGCAACCGGACCGAATACACGCGTTCCGATCGGTGAACCGTCGTCTTTGATCAAAACCGCCGCATTTTCGTCAAACCGGATATAAGTTCCGTCCTTGCGGCGAACTTCTTTTTTTGTTCTGACGATGACGGCATTATGGACGCTTCCCTTTTTAACCGTTCCGTCCGGCGAAGCCTCTTTTACCGTAACCTTTATCCTGTCCCCGATGGATGCGATCTTGCTGGTCGAACCGCCGATCGGCATAATCATTTTTAACTTTTTAGCTCCTGAGTTGTCTGCAACCATCAGAGCCGTCTGCATCTGAATCATATTCTTACTCCGTGATTCGTGATTCGTAATTCGTAATTCGTTTTGACAAAAGACGTATGGCGAATTACGTATGACGAATTACGTATTTCTATTTCTCAGCTTTCTGAATAATTTCGACCACACGCCAGCGTTTGCGTGCCGAAAGCGGTCTTGTTTCAACAATTCTTACCTTATCGCCTTCTGCCGCACCGAGTTCATCGTGGGCCATAAACTTCTTCCGGCGTTTCATATACTTGTGATAGAGCGGATGCTTGACCATTCGGTCAACCCGGACGACGACCGTTTTCGTCATTTTGTCCGAAAAAACGATGCCGACCTTTTCTGCCCGCTTACTGCGTGATTTTTTATCACCATCGGCGGAATCTGAACCGACCACCGCATTGACAACATTGCTTGCCGTTTCCGTCACGACTTCGGCGACATCTCCAACCGTTGAAGCAACCGTTTCGACAACTTCCTCAACTATCGAAGTGTCTGCTCCGCTCTCTTCTTTTTCCGCTTTTGAAGACTTGGCCTTGCTCTCTTTCTTTTCGGCCTTTTTCGTTTCCGATTTTTCTTCTACCGCTTCTACTTCCTGAGCGGCATCGGCCTTTGTTTCTTCAACTGTCTCTTCTTTCTTCTTTGCCATTATTTTCTAATCTCAACCCTTACTGAGCCGTAGCTTCTCCTTTGTCAGAATCTGCGGCTTCCATTTCGCGTTCACGCAGAATCGTATAAACTCTTGCCAAAACCTTTTTCTCGCGTCTGATGTCAGCCACAACTTCGCCGACGCCCAGAGATTTTCTGAATTTCAGGCGAAACAGCGATTCTTTCAGCTGATCGGCCTGTTCCTTCAGAGCGGCGGTGTCCATCTCGCGGAGTTGTTCCATTATTTCTCTTCTTTTCATTGTTTAAACAATTCCCCCTTCCAGATCGGCACGGGTGACAAACTTGACTTTGATCGGAAGTTTCTGTGCCGCCAGAGCCATCGCGTCACGTGCCAGACCTTCTTCAACACCCTGAATTTCATAAAGAATTCTGCCCGGTTTAATAACAGCTACCCAATGATCCGGTGCTCCTTTACCTTTCCCCATCCGGGTTTCCGCCGGTTTTTTGGTGATCGGCTTATCGGGGAACATCCGGATCCAGATTTTCCCGCCGCGTTTGACGTGACGCGTCATCGCGATACGAGCCGCTTCGATCTGGCGGTCGGTGATCCAACCCGGTTCAAGTGCTTTGAGTCCAAAATCTCCGAAATTCAGTTTGTCGCCTTTATGAGCTTTTCCTCTCATACGACCTTTCTGCATCTTTCGGAATTTGACCTTTTTCGGCATCAACATAACGATTTACCTCTAGTTAAAACTTTGTCTCTCTATAAAAATTTAGTTTCTGTCTCTGTCATCACGACGTCGCGGTCTTCTTCCGCCGCGTCTTCCGCCGTCTTTTATTTTCGGTTCATTGATCGGATCGGTCGTCGTTCCGCGGGCCATATTGGCATCCGGATCGAGAATCTCACCGCGATAAATCCAAACCTTGACACCGATGATGCCCATCGTCGTCAATGCTTCCGCCAGTCCGTAATCGATATCGGCCCGCAGTGTATGAAGCGGCAGTTGACCTTCCAGAGACCATTCGGTCCGGGCAATCTCCGCCCCGTTTAAACGTCCTGAGACCTTGACCTTGATTCCTTCCGCTCCCATCCGCAAAGTTTCTTCCATCGTCTTTTTCATCGCCCGGCGGAATGCGATCCGTTTTTCGAGCTGATAGGCGATCTTTTCCGCTTGCAGTTGAGCGTTCAATTCCGGCCGGCGAATTTCCTGGATCGAAACGATCACTTCGCGTCCGGTCTTGTTCGAAAGATCCTCTTTAAGTTTTTCGATCTCCGAACCCTTTCGTCCGATGATAATGCCGGGACGCGATGTGTAGATAATGATTTTCAAACGATTAGCGGCACGTTCAACGTCTATGTGTGAAACGCCGGCACCTGAAAAACGCTTTTTCAGATCACGCTTTAATTTCAAGTCTTCCGCCAAATACTCGGCAAATTCGTTTTTGGCATACCAGTGTGAATGCCAGTCCTTGTTGTATCCGACTCTAAAGCCGTATGGATGTACTTTCTGTCCCATAAAATCTTCCGTGTAAATTTAATTACTGTCTTTCAAGTTCCTCGTTTTCATCGACCTGTCTGTCGGCCGCTTCATCAGTTCCCGTTTTTTCCTCATCGGTCTTTGCCGCTAAGGGTTTGTTTTCGGGAGTTTCTTCGCCGACGGGATCTTCGCTTGTTTCGGGATTGGCCGCTGAATCGGCTTTTTCATCCGAACTCTCCGTTTCTTCTTTTTCTGCTTCCGCGTCATCAGCCTTTTCTTCGGCGGTTTCGGCTTTTTCTTCCGTCACCGCTTCGGAAACTTCCTCTTTCGCTTCGACCTTTTCTTCCGATTTTTCCGCTTTCGGCTCTTCGGCTTTGGCTGTTTCTTCAGCCGCCGCTTCGACCTTTTCCTCTTTTACTTCTTCTTCGGTTTCAGCTGCCGCTTTTTCGGCTTTTTTACCTTTCTTGGCGGGCTTGGCTTTTTCGTCGCCGCCCGATTTTTTCGCCATTACCTTTTTGCCGCGTTTCTCAAAAGTCTTTTCTTCTTCTTCCGCCTGTGCCTCGCTCGTAACCTCGATAGTTATGTGGCAATAGTGCCGTCTTTCAAAATAAGCCCGGCCCTGCGGAGCGGGGCGAAGACGACGGCGGTTTTTGGTCGGTCCCATATCCACAAAACAAGCCTTTATCCAGAGATCGTCCGGGTCAATGGCGATGTTTTGCTGTTCGGCTTTATAGGTCGCGTTGGCGATGGCCGAATTCAAACATTTGGCGATCGGACCGGCGGCACGCTTGTTCGTAAATTTCAAAATTGCCAGAGCGTGCGAAACATTTTTGCCGCGAATCAAATCAATAACAAGTCTTGCCTTTCTCGGCGAACCTTTCTGATATTTTGCTTTTGCTATTGCTTCCATAATCGTAATTTGTAATTGGTAATTCGTAATTCGCTTTTACAAAGAAAACCGAATACCGTTTATTTCCTCTTTGCCGCTTTTTCCGCTTTTGTACCCGGATGTCCTTTAAAAACTCTCGTCGGAGAAAATTCACCGAGTTTGTGTCCGACCATATTTTCCGTTATATAAACCGGAATATGTCTTCTGCCGTTATGAACGGCAAAGGTCAATCCGACCATATCGGGCGTGATGGTTGAACGACGCGACCAGGTTTTGATTGCCTGCGGCTTCGAACCGCCTTCCTCTATCTTTTTCAGAGCCTTCTGAATACTTAAATCAATAAAAGGTCCTTTTTTAATTGAACGTGGCATAATTTTTATTTTCGATTTGCGATTGCCGATTTGCGATTTGTCTTTTTCTTCCAATCGCAAATTGCAAATCTAAAATCGCAAATTTCTTTATTTTCTTCTTCTGTCACGAACGATCATTTTGTCCGTGCGTTTATTCTTACGAGTCTTGTAACCTTTTGTCGGCTGTCCCCAGGGCGTCACCGGATGACGACCGCCGGAAGTTTTTCCTTCACCGCCGCCGTGCGGGTGATCGATCGGGTTCATCGCCACGCCGCGGACTTTCGGACGGCGTCCCATCCAACGTTTTCGGCCCGCTTTACCGAGCGAAACATTTTCGTGTTCGCGGTTGCCGACCATTCCGACCGTA
>JBGTRS010000025.1:0-17410 GCA_041940665.1 Pyrinomonadaceae bacterium
CGGCTCGGTCCGGGTCGGACGCCTGATGCGGCATTTCTACCTCTATCAGCCGAAAAGCGCCGTGCTGCCGGCGCCGCTCGTCCTGGTCCTCCATGGCGGCGGCCCGGGGACCGAGGCGCTCGGCATGAGCCGACGCACCAAATTCAAGCCGATCGCCGAGCGCGAGGGCTTCGTCCTCGCCTATCCGAACGGCATCGCCAACAACTGGAACGACGGCCGCGAGTCGGAGAGCGACCGGGAGATCGGCGTCGACCAAGTCGACGATCAAGGTCGAGAGGCTCTCGATACGCTCTTCGATCAGACGCTTCTTCTCTGCGTGTCCGTTTGTTTCGCTCATAAATTTTTAACTTCCGAGTTTTCCGTATTTCTGATAGTCCGAGAAATACAAGACTACCTTTTTATCGCCTTCAAAATACGGATAAAATAATTCATAATTACCGTCAAACGCGGTAAATCTTCGTTCGGCCGTTCCTTCGTCAAAAACTTTCTTCAAATAATCCCGGTCAACCTTGGTCGCCCGAAAAATGTAATCTTTCTTTTGCGGAGCCAGCCATTTACCATCTTCCGTGTAGGTCTTTTGATAATCATCGAACTTTAAAAATACTTCCGAACCGTCTATCGAATCTTTGACAATGACGGAAACGTATGGAAAATTCTTATCCGTTTTGGACATCAAATCCAGAGTATTTTCCGTTTTTACGATCCAATTTTCCGTAAATTCATAATTTGCCAAAGTTGAAGATTTTTGTTTATTTACCTCGATCACGGATTTGGCGGATTGCACCATAAAATTTTCTTTTTTCCTGGCGGTCAGATAATCGCCCGTAAACAGCAGTCCGAACAAGACCGGAAACAAAAGTAGTAAACCGAGTCCGATTTTCTTTGAATTTTTCCCGTCTTCGATGATCTCGTCCTTGTTATGTTTCTGGGCAATTCTGGTCAGATTGAACATCACATTGATCATCAGAGAACCGCCCATCAAAGCCAGAATCCCCAAAATGCTCATCGCGAACGTCTGACTGATATTTTCACGAAAGACCTTAAAACCGAAAACTTCGACCGTGATGAAAACAAAAACCCAGTAAATCAAAAGTAAGATTGAAATTCCGGCGACCACATTACTTATTTTTACCAGATTTTTTAAATTCATAATTTTCACCTCAAAAAATGATTTTTATACTTTTTCTTCAAATTCAACCAAATCGTAAAATTCGCTCAATTTCAGAGTCGCCCCGACCGTTTCAAAAATGATTTTGCTTTCAATACCTTTTCCGGCACGTAAAGTTATTCTTTTTCGAGCAGAGCAGGCATTTTTTTTACTCCTCCTCGTCATCGTGTGCTTCTTTGAACGATTCTTCGTTTTTCAAAGTTTCTCTGTCTTCTTCGATGATCTCCGCCCGGTTTTCATCCTCGGGTTTTAATTCGTGGCCTTCGAGCGGAATTTCCGCCGCTTCCTTTTGCTCTTTGCCGTTTGTTTCGGCGGTCGCCGCTTTGGCTTTGCTTCCCTTTGAATAATCCCGCTTACGCGGTTCGATCATCGAAATATCAACCGCTTCATAAGAAAACACGGGAGATTCCTCGGAATATTCCGCGATCGTCGTCTTCAACCATTCTTCATCGTTTCTCTCGGGAAATTCCGGTTTGTAATGAGCTCCGCGGGATTCGTCGCGGTTTAAGGCTCCGAGCGTTATGACCCTCGCCAGTTGCAGCATATTCCAGAGCTGTCGGGCGTGCGGAACGGCCTGCGTCGCCCAGAGATTAGAATCGTTGATCGAAAGATTCTTCCATCTCTCCTGCAATTCGAGAATCTTATTATCGGTTTCCTTCAAACGGTCATTGTAACGGACGACCGTCACATTTTCCGTCATGATCTTGCCGAGTTCATCGTGAATTTTATACTGATTTTCCGAGCCTTCATTTTTGATGATCTGATCGTTTATTTCTTTTTGACGTTTTAATTCCGCATCAAAAATGCCGTTTGTTTCGGTATTTTTTCGCTCGACATTCTGAGCATATTCGATCGCCGCCGGAGCGGCCGTAAATCCGCCGTAAACACAGGAAACGAGCGAATTTGCACCAAGCCGATTCGCCCCGTGGATCGAATAATCGCATTCACCCGCACCTAAGAGGCCGGGAATATTCGTGCGTTGCTCGAAATCAACCCACATTCCGCCCATCGAATAATGGACGCCGGGGAAAATTCTCATCGGCACGTAACGCGGATCGTCGCCGACAAACATTTCGTAAATTTCGAGGATCGCCCCGAGTTTTCGCGTCAATGTTTCCGCCGGAATATGCGTCAGATCGAGATAGACCTGATTTTCACCGCCGATCCCGTAACCGTCAAGACAAACCTGAAAAATCTCGCGGGTGGCAATATCGCGTGGAACGAGATTGCCGTAAGCCGGATATTTTTCTTCGAGAAAATACCAACGCTCATTTGCCGGAATGCTTTGCGGACTTCTTGTATCGCCTTGATTTTTCGGCACCCAAACCCGGCCGCCTTCGCCGCGGGCGGACTCCGACATTAGACGCAATTTGTCTTCGCCCGGAATCGAGGTCGGATGAACCTGGATGAATTCGCCATTCGCATATTTCGCCCCTTGCTGATAGCAAGCCGAGATTGCACTTCCCGTGCAGACCTGCGAATTGGTGGATTTGCCCCAGATAAGTCCGGGTCCGCCCGTCGCCATAATAACGGCATCGGCCGGGAAAGATTTTAATTCGAGCGTCTGCAGATTCATTGCTACCAGTCCGCGACAAACCTGATGATCGTCCAGAACGAGCGAAAGCATTTCCCAGCCCTCATATTTATTGACCTTGCCCTCATACTCATACCGGCGAACCTGTTCATCGAGAGCATACAGAAGTTGCTGTCCGGTCGAAGCACCGGCAAACGCCGTACGGTGATGCAAAGTGCCGCCGAATCTGCGGAAATCAAGCAGACCTTCTTTGGTCCGCGAAAAAGGCACACCCATCCGGTCAAACAGATAAATGATTTCGGGAGCCATATCGCACATCCGTTTGACGGGTTCCTGATTCGCCAGAAAATCTCCGCCGTAAACCGTATCGTCGAAATGTTTCCAGGGCGAATCGCCTTCGCCTTTCGTGTTGACCGCCCCGTTGATGCCGCCTTGAGCACAGACCGAATGCGAACGTTTGACCGGAACGACCGACAGAAGATCCACATCGTGTCCCGCTTCTGCAATTTTCATAGTTGCCGCAAGTCCGGCTAAACCGCCGCCGACAACCGCTATTTTTAATCCGTTATTTGAAGCCATTTTCCCTCTTGTTAATAAATTAAAATTTCTCCGAACCGTCGTCCAATCTGATCTCGTTGCTGTCCGCTTGTTGCTCACATAAAAAGTCCGGCATCAGACCGCACGGGCGGACAAATGAAAAAGCCGCGTTCGTGCCGACGGCAAACAGCCCGAAGGCAACCGCCGCACAAGTGTAAAGTGCGTATTTCTGGGCTTTTTCGCCGATAACGATGCCCCAATCAACCGCAAACAAAAACAGACCGTAACCGAGATGCCAGGCCGTCGCCGCGACTCCTAAAATATAAAAGATCAAAACACCGACCGATTGAAAATCCGCCGCGACAATTTCAAACGCCTTATCCGCATTTCCCGCAACGGCGACATCCGTCAAACCGAAACCGGCAAACAGACCGAAGCGGAAATGCAAGAGATGAAACAGGATAAAGACGAACAAAAACACACCCGTTACTCTTTGAAAAAGATACAGCCAATTTCTTTCGTAGCCGTAATTCAAGACATTGCTTCTCGCTTCCGCCGTGATAAAAATCCCGTAAACGGAATGATACAAAAGCGGCAGAAAAATGCCGAAAATCTCTATGAACAGCAGAAACGGCAAATGATGTATGTCGGCGACCGCTTCATTAAAGACCTTATCGCCGTTCATCGCCTTGGCGTTCGTGAACATATGGGCGAAAAAGAAAAGTCCGAGCGGAACGATGCCGGTCAATTGGTGTAATTTGCGAAGCAGAAATGTTCTGCTGAATTTTGATGCCATTTTTGAAGCCTCTAAAATTAAATTGTGGATAAAAAATTTCTGCGGAAAATTTGATTTATTATATTTGTTAACCGCCGGAAAAATCAAAGACCTCTTTGAATTCGGTAATCATTATGATTTACCGGAACCTTTTCCCACATAACCATTATCAGATATTCTAACGATTTTCTTAAATTAGTTAAAATGAATTCTTTTTTGACAATTATGAAGAATCACTAATAACCCGCTTGACACTTCAATTTTGCCTTTCATAAGATTAGGTTAATAAATTAAATTTTATAATTTTAGAAATACTTATAAATTTATGCATATCGAAACATTAAAAGTCTTTTGCGATCTGGTTGAAATGCAGAGTTTTTCGATCGCCGCCGAGAGAAATTTTATAACGCAATCGGCGGTCAGTCAGCAGATTCGTTCCTTGGAAGAAAAGTTCGACCGTAAACTGCTGGAGCGTGTCCGCGGCCGCCGCGAAATTCGTCTGACGCCGCCGGGCGAAGTTTTTTACGAGGAAAGCAAAAAAGTTCTGGATGCTTACAATCAACTGAACGAAAGCATCAACACGTTGGTCGGGAAGATCAGCGGAGTCGTTAAGGTCGCCACCGTTTACAGCATCGGTTTGCACGAACTTCCGCCGAAGGTTCGGGAATTTATGTCGAAGTTTCCCGATGCGAAAATTGATCTCGAATATTCGCGAACGACCCGCGTCATCAGGGACGTTCTCAAGGGAATCGTCGAACTCGGTGTCGTCGCTTTTCCCGAACCCCGCAAGGGCATTGACATCGTGCCGATGCAGAGCGACCGGCTGGTTCTGATCACACCGCCCGATCATCCGTTGGCTAACAAGAATGAGATCAAAGCAAAAGAGATCAAAGGGCAGGATTTCGTTCTCTTCGAACGCGATGTCCCGACCCGCAAGGCAACCGACAAAATCCTTCGTTCATACGGCGTCAGTGTCAATAAAGCGGCGGAATTCGACAACATCGAAACGATCAAACGGGCGGTCGAAGTCGGTTTCGGAATGGCGATCGTTCCGCATCCGTCGGTAGCGGATGAAGAAAAGAACGGTCAGCTTTCCGTCATACAGCTAAAAGAAAAAGACTGGCAGCGGCCCGTCGGGGTTATTTTCAGAAACGACCGCGAACTTTCGCTCGCCGCCAAAAAGTTTGTCAAACTGCTTGAAAACAAACAAGAAAAAACCTAGACAAAACGGCTTTTGAGGAATATATTTAGGAAACAAAAAAGTCTTATCCTATTTTTTTTGCAATATAAGGAGAACTCCAAATGTCCCCGAAAGCCGTTTCCAAAGTCCGCAAAATCTACCCGTTTTTAATTTTACTCTTCTCGATTTCCTTTTTTTCGTTTCTTTACTTTACCTCAAAAACCGAATCGGCAAAGAATCCGGATAATTCGCCGGAAATCGAAAATTACGACATTCGAACCGACCGGCCGGCACTCAAAAAGTTTATAAAAGAATTTGGCAGAACCGATTCGGACATTTTCGAACTACAAAAAACGAACGGTCTTTCGATAGATGAACTCCGCAAGAAAATACCGAACTTAAAGATCGAATTTAATGAAACACTACGGATTCCCGAAGTGATTTCCGCCGAATCAAAATTTGAAGTTGATCATCTAACTTCGCCGAACAATCAAGATCGCGTTGACGTTTTACGGAATTTTCTGAAACAGAACCAACAACTTTTCGGCTTGAACGAAACACAAATTGACGAACTCGCAACGACCGCCGATTACACGAACCCGAACGGCATTTTATCGTTCGTTCAGCTCGAGCAGAAAATCAACAAAATTCCAGTTTTTCAGGGCGAAGTCAAAGCCGGTTTTACAAAGGACGGCGAGATCATCCGCATCATCAACAATCTCGCCCCAAATGTCGAATATGAATCGATCAAAAAGGATTTCGGCCAAGCGGATTTTGCGATAAAAAACGCGACGCGGCATATCGGCAGGGAATTTATTGAATCCGATAGAACAACCGCCGAGAAAATCTATTTTCCGGTTGCCCACGGTGTCATCATTCCGGCCTGGCGTGTTCTGCTGTGGACACAAAGGGCGGCGTTTTATGTTGTAGTGGATGCTGGAAAAGGCTCGCTTTTGTGGCGGAAAAACCTTTCCGAATCGCAGACGGAAACGGCGACCTTTAACGTTTATGGTAATCAGACGAGTCCGATGAAAACGGCTGACAGCCCTTCGCCGTTTACGCCGGGCTGTACCGACCCGAACAATTGCCCGCAGCCGCCGATCATTCCCCGCACGGACTTTACACTTGTCGGCAACGAACCGCCGTATGATTTCAATAATCTCGGCTGGATTCCCGACGGCGAGAATCGAACCATCGGCAACAACGCCGAAGCCGGCATTGACCGTGACGGATCGAACGGAATTGACCCGAACGGCTGGGCTTTCAGCGGTCCGAATCGGATCTTTAATTATTCATATAATCCCGCTCCGGGAAATCCGCCGCCGGGCGAAGAGCCTCTGCCGACAGTGCAAACCTATCCGCCTTCGGAATTTCAGCAAGGCTCCGTTACCCACGCTTTTTATACCGTCAACCGCTGGCACGATGAGGCTTATCTTTTGGGTTTTACCGAACAGGCTTTTAATTTTCAAACCAATAATTTCAACCGCGGCGGTGCCGGCAACGATTCGATCTCGGTGGAAATTCAGGACTCGAGCGGCACAAACAGTGCGAACTTTTCTACTCCGGCGGACGGCGGACGCGGAAGATTACAGCTTTACATCTGGACGGCACCGACTCCCGACCGCGACGGGGCTTTGGATTCTCAGGTCATCGTTCATGAAGTTACGCACGGAATGAGCAACCGGCTTCATGGCAATGCGACGGGTTTGAGTAACAATATGGCCCGCGGAATGGGCGAAGGTTGGTCTGATTTTTATGCTCTGGCGATGCTTTCTGAACCGACTGATGATCTGTGCGGTGTCTATACCGTCGCAGGCTATTCCTCTTATGAAGTTATCTCCGGTTATCCGAATTACTTTTACGGCATCAGACGTTTTCCGACGGCGAGGATAGTCTGTACGGGCGGGCCGAACAATGAACCGTTTAATCCTCTGACCTTCGGACATATCAATGCCGGAAATTGTGCAAGCTTTCCGGGTGCATTTCCGAGAGGCCCGATCGGTTCTTCAACCTGCGATCAGATACATAATATCGGCGAGGTGTGGGAACAAGCCCTCTGGGAAGTCCGCGGATTTTTGATTCTGCAACACGGTGCGGTTGAAGGCAACCGGCGGGCATTGCAATACATTACGGACGGGATGAAACTTTCCCCCCTGAGTCCGAATATGCTCCAAAGCCGCGATGCGATCATTATTGCCGCTAACGCATCTGATCCGAACGATGTGCAATGGGTGCGACGCGGTTTCGCTTTACGCGGAATGGGCTATTCCGCTCAAATTATTTCTGTTTCACCGGCACAGGTTATCGAAGCGTTCGATTTTCTGCCGAATGTTTCACTGCAAGACCCGCTCAACTTTACCGACGCCAACGGCAACGGATACGCCGAACCGGGCGAAACGCTGACCTTTTCCGTTTCGCTTGAAAATGATTCCGGCGAAGCCATACCCAACGTCCGTGCCAATATCAACGGCGGAACCGACATTGATTTCGGAACTATTGCCAACGGAACAACCGTTACCCGCGATATTACGCACAAAATTTCCTTTAATGTGGATTGCAGTTCGCCATACGAAATAGATGTAAATATTACGAGCGACAACGGAACTTTAACCGAAACCCGTACAATCCGTGTCGGCATTCCCGACGGTTCGCCGCCCGTAACTTTTGAAAACAACACTTTGATCAATGTTCCGAACGGACAGCCGACTACGACGAGCGGCCCGGCCAGCCCCTATCCTTCGACCATAAATGTCGCGGGTTTGAGCGGAAATAAAAACATCAAGATCGAGTTGACCGACATCAATCATACCTGGGTCGGCGACATTGATATTCTTTTGGAAAGTCCGGGCGGCGAGAAGATGATCATTATGTCCGATGCCTTTTCAACAAATAACCGAACAAATACGGTCGTTACAACTCTGACGCTTAGCGATACGGCAAGCGAGACGATGCCGAGCACGGGACTTCCGCCGACGAGCGGAGAGTTTCAACCGACGAATCACGGAGCTAATGATCCTTTCGATGCACCGGCTCCCTCTCCACCATTTGAAAATCCTTCCCCCGCCGGAAATGCGACTTTTGCATCGGTTTTCGGTCGAAACGGTGCGGATTTCAACGGCGACTGGAAATTGTGGATTGATGACGATGCCGGCGGCGATCCGGGCGTGATCGGCGGCTGGAAAATAACATTCGAACCCGATCTTGTATGTGTCGTTTGCGTAACACCCTGCCCGCCCTTTAATCATCCCATCGCGGATTTTGACGGCGACGGCCGAAGCGATATTTCCGTTTTCCGTCCCGGCGAAGGAAACTGGTATCTGAATACTTCATCCAACGGTTTCAGCGTTCTTAATTGGGGAATTTCAAGCGACGTTCTCGCACCGGGCGATTTTGACGGCGACGGCCGAACCGATGTGGCCGTATTCCGTCCCGATCCCGATCCGAATCAGGCGGATTTTTATATCCTCAACAGCACAGGCTTTACATATACGGGTTATTCCTGGGGTGAACCGAACGATATTTCCGTCGTTCAGGATTTCGACGGCGATGGCCGAACCGATGTGTCGATCTATCGCCCGTCTGAGACCAGATTCTACGTTCTGAATAGTTCCGGCAATTCCGCGTTTATTTCCCGTCCGATGCCCGCCGGCGTTCCGTCGGCATTTGATTATGACGGCGACAGTTTGGCGGATCTCGCCACATTCAGCAACGGCCAATGGTTCATCTCGAAATCTTCAACCAATCATACATCGGGCGAAACAGTATCCTGGGGCGTTTCAGACGATAAACTCGTTCCCGGCGATTACGACGGCGACGGACGCACTGATCTGGCCGTCTATCGTCCGGGCAACGGCACCTGGTATATCCGAAAAAGCACGGGCGGATTTGAATATATTCAATTCGGAATTGCCACCGATATTCCCGTTCCCGCCGACTACGATGGCGACGGGAGTACCGATATTGCTGTTTATAGAAACGGCGTCTGGTATATCAGTGCCTCCACAAGCGGAATTATAATCACGCAATTCGGTGTCGCTTCCGATCTGCCGATCCAAGCAAGTTATTATCCGTAATAACAAAGATAAACGCTTGTAAATCTAATTATTTAGCCTGATACCGTTGTTTAAAATCAAAGCAACGGTTTTTTTATACCGATTTGAAAGGGTATAATTAGTATGAAAACAACGAATCTGCTCCCAACGGGCAATTCTCAAGGAGGTCATCAGCTTGGATCAAGATAAAACTCAAGATACATATTCTCTAACATTCGAACACAGACAAAAATACTTATACGCAAAGGCAACCGGCAAAAGAGAAAGCATACAGACCTGCAAAAAAGTCTGGAAACAGATACTTACCGAAGGAAAGAAAAATCAATATAAAAAATATCTGGTCGAAAAAAACTTCGACGAACTCGGGACGATCCGCGAGATCAAAGAATTGATGCTGGAATTATCCGAGGAAATTGAAGATGAGATTTTTGCTTATATTGATTATAACCCTGAAAACTTCCAAACCATCAAACTTGCGGAAATATCTGCCTCGAATATCGGTATTGAAATGAAATTCTTTAATTCCATCGGCGAAGCAAAAGAATGGCTCTTACTGCAATAAGTTCTTTTGAATTAAAAGCAAAACGATAAAACAATTTACATCCCGATTACATTCATTTAATATTCAATTTATTGTTTATTTGTATGAATCCATTTGACTTTACAAACTTGGAAAGCGATCTGAGCATATTCTTACGCCTTGTCGTAATCGTTATTTTTGCGGGCTTTTTGGGGTGGGAAAGAGAAACCTCTGGAAAAGCCGCCGGATTTCGAACTCATATACTCGTCGGCATCGGTGCAGTTTTATTCGTTGCGATCGGCGAGATATTTATATCGCAATACAAACAATACGAAGCAACGATGCGTTTCGACCCGATCCGTATCGTCGAAGCGATCGTCACCGGTATCAGCTTTTTAGGAGCGGGATTGATCTTCGTCGCCCGCCGGAAGGGTGTGGTCAAAAATCTGACAACCGCCGCCTCGATCTGGACGACCTCGGCCGTCGGAATGATCGTCGGTCTGCAGAGATACTTTCTCGGCTTTCTCTGTACGATCCTGATCTTTATAGTTTTGCGGATATTAAGCTATTTTGAAATCGAAGAAAAGAAAGATTAGGGCAAATTTATGTTAAAACTACCACCGTAAAAGTTGAAACTCCCGTCGTAAAAAGTGAAACGACCAACCGGCAAAATAAAACCCGCTACAGCTGAAATGTCACGGGGTTCCGCCGTTTTATGTTTAACTGTTAATTTGCGATCAGAGTGAGGGGAGTAGTCGCATTGATCCCGTTCAGAGCATCTTTGAGCATCGGTATGATTCCTTCGGCCTCCATATATTCCCTGCCGAGCAAGCGTCTGAATCTTTTTTGCTTGTTCTCGCCCGTCAGTTCCTTGAGCATTCCTTCGCAGAACGCCGTCACGAGTTCGGGAGCGAACTGTTTTCCGCTGTTACGGCACAGATCCTCGATCACTTCATTCGCCGGCCGGCGTTGTTTATACGGGCGATTTGTCGTCATTGCATCAAAAGAATCGGCGAGATTGACTATTTTTGCAATATACGGAATTTCATTGTCTTTGAGTCCGTCCGGATAACCGCGTCCGTCCAGCCGTTCGTGATGATATTTCGCCGCGAGCGGAACGTCCGTGTAGGGATGATGAATCGGCATCAGAATTTCATAACCGACCGCCGGATGTTTGTTGAGTTCCGCCGATTCCTTCGCGTTGATCCGATACGGTGCATTGATTATATTGCGTTCGACCGTCAGTTTTCCGACATCGTGCAGATATCCCGCGACCGCCACACCTTCGATTTCCTCTTCGCTCCACCCCAATTCCTCGGCAATAATTTCCGAATACTTTCCGACGCGAACCGAATGCCCTTCCGTGTATTTGTCCTTGCAGTCAATTGCCGTCGCAAAAGCCTTGACCGTATCTTTGTAGGTCATCCGCAGATCTTCATAAAGCCTTCGGTTTTCTTCCGCCCGGCGTTCGAGTTCCGCCATCAGATTTCGTTGATATATGCCGACACCGATATGTCTTGACATCGCCTGAATGACGGCTTTGTCCTGCGATGTGAAAGGCTCGCCGCTCGCCTTTTCGCCGAGAAAGATCATTCCGACAAGTTCATCCCGGACGATCAAGGGCATAATCATTTCAACTTTTTTGCGTTGCAGAACTCTCTGATACCTCTGAAAAAACGCGAGCATTTTTGACTGACTGATCTCGATCTCGCTCATCCCGGTATTCAGAAACTCTTTTTCATCCGACATTTCCAGCGATGCACTGAGCGGAAAGTCGTCACCAAGTCCGCGAACCGCCAGAAAATTCAACTCATGTCCGTACGGCGAATATCTCGCCACCCCGCCCCGCATAATCGCCAAAGAGCCGAGCAAAAGATGCAAGGAAGTGCGGATCATTTCCTGAAAATTGTTTTTATGAGCGACTTCCTGCCCGATGTCAGCCAGTGCCGAGAACGTATGAATCAATTTCTGTTGTTGATCTTGTTGTTGGAACATAGTCTTTTAGTATCTGCAGAAACGTAAAAAACCCGTCAATAGTTTTTTAATTAAAAAAATATCCAATCTACGAGGAAATTTCCACGTGATTGGTTAAACCGAGCATTTCAAAAAGCTGACCGGTCTCTTTACTGACGTCGGAGAATATGACTTTCGCATCGGCGTTTTTGGCGGCATCGATGACACCCAAAAGGATGGAGACACCGATGCTGTTGACGATTTCCGTATCTTTGAAATTGACGACGAGGGTTTTATAACCCGAATCGATCTGACGCCTGCACTCCCGTTCGATCTTTTCACCGCTGATCTTATTTAAATAATCACTGGCAAAAACGGTTGCAATCTCACCTTCCGTGCGAACAGCTATGTCGAAATTATTGTCCACGTTCTTTTGTATTTGGTTTTGGATTTGAATATGGAATTTAGAGATTCGGCACTGTTTAAATTTTGGTCAAGCCAAAGGGGCATTCAAACAATCTCTAAACAACTCTTTAGAAAACTGAACTTAAAGTAATACTTTAAGCCGGAATTGTCAACCTTTATTTTATGGGGGAAGAATGAATTGAATATTTTCAAAGGGCTTTAACAATAAAAATAGTCCCGTCATCATCCAAAAATTCACGGTCGGTAAATTCGGTTAAACCTTTGCGGACAAATTGTATGAGGTCTTTAGCGGATAGATCGAATCCCTCGAGAATACACTCCGCAAAACGTTCCCGCCCGAACTCTTCACTGTCGGAATTGGTCGCTTCGGTTATACCATCCGTGTATAAAACGAGAATCTGTCCGGCTTCCATCCTTATAAAATGCTGGTGATACCGCATATTGCGGAACATCCCCAGAGGCAGATCACCGTATTCGACAAATCGGTATTCACCGTCGGGCTTTATTAACAGCGGCGGATTATGTCCGGCGTTCGAATAGACAAAGGTCTTGTTGGTCGAATCGAGAATTCCATAAACGGCGGTAATAAATTGGTGGTCTTCGACCGAATCCCAGAGCAGATTTCCGACCTTCGAAAATGCGATCTGCGGAGCGTACCCGATCTGCACACCGGCCCTGAGCGATGCCCGCAAAAACGCCATCAGAAGGGCGGCGGGAATTCCTTTCCCGACCGCATCGGCGACAATCAGGGCGATCTGATCGTCAAACACTTTGACCCAATCGTAATAATCGCCGGAAACCTCTTCGGTTGGGAAAATATAGGCACTGATGTCAAAGCCTTCGAGCTGCGGATCACTATCGGGAAGAAGTTCAAGCTGAACTTCTCTGGCCACATCGAGTTGGGCCTCGAGGCGTTTTTTCTCTATCAGTTGCTGATGAAGTTTAACTTTTTCGATGATGATGGCAACCTGCGAAGCAAGCAGTTTCAGGATCGAAAGATCGTCGGAATCGTATGCGTTCAGGTCATCGCTTTCGAGATCAAATACGCCGATGACCTCATCGTTTGAAATTATCGGTGAAACCATTTCCGATTTCGTCCGTTTGCGAGCCGGAAAATATCTTTCGTCCTTACTGACATCGGAAGAAATAAGCGATTTTCCGGTTTGGGCGACATAACCGATAAAACCTTCACCGAGCCGCAAACGAGGTTCGACGAGTTCAAAAGAAATCCGGTAACCTCTGACAACCTTCGATTTGAAAACATATTGCGTTTCGCCGCCCACATCTTTGGATTCAAGCAGATAGATGCCCGCCGCATCAAAGCGGATGAGCGACCCGAGCGTGTCCATCACGAGTTTTAAGACCTCGTCCAGATCGAGCGATCGGCTGATCTTTTTCGTGATGTCGAGAAGCATCCGCAGTTTATCAACCACCGTCAGGTCCGCATCGGGCGATGAACTATGGTGAATCTCCTCAATGATCTGGTCATTTTCCATAAATTTATTCCGAAACCAAAAGTTTTCCATCGCCCTGAATCGAAAGATAATCCGGCCAAAGCCTGGAAACTTTGATCCGATACTCAACCAATTGATAACTCACATTAAAATGTCCGGCAATTTGCCGGGAAGTTTTTCCCTCTTCGACAAAACGCTTGAGAGCCGAATACGGAACAAGTGCGGCCGCCCCGATCGAATACGCCTGTTCTTCGATCACCGGATTGTAGTCTCTCGCAATTATTTCGCCGTCCTTATTGCGTCTTTTGACCGCCAGGCGGCTCGGCCGATGTCCCAGAAAAACATGGCAGATCTCTTCCATCAAAGTCGCGTTTTGACGGTTTTGCGTATGGGTCGGATTGAGAACGATGAGTTTTCGGCCGTCGGGAAGCGGCTGTGAACAGGCACCGCCCGACCATTTATCGCTTCCCGTTCCGAGCAGATGCGACTTTGTTTCTTCGGTCAGAAAAGGTTCGATCTGCTCAAACGAGGCAACCAGAAGTTTCGCATAACGGGCGAGTTCAAATGGATTTAATCTTTCATCATCCCGCCGCAATCCGGCGAATTCACGCAAACCGATGGCGTGAATTTCATAATTTCTGCCTTTTCTGGTTGGTGGTAGGTTGGCTGTATCCACGACGTAAATTATACATAGTTTTCGAAGATTACAAACAAGGAAAACCACAATCTTCGATCAACCTGAACTCTTCTTTTCCTCAAATCCTTCAACATCTTCGAGAGCCGAATCCGTCCCTTTGCTGTCGGATTTTTCGATCACACTGAAACTTCCGTCAGCTTCCAAAACCACGGCTTCAACCGCATCAACCGAACCGATGCTGGATGACCGCATCGCCGCCAGAATTTCGGCTTTGACCACCCGTTGCTTTTTCATGGCATCTTTCCGATATTCATTTTGATAATATAAAAGCGTCGGTTTTGCTTTAACCAGATGTTTGACCCAATCGAATCTAGTGGATAAGAACGTGATTAAAAACTGTAAGGCAATAAGCAGAGCCGCCGCAAAAAGCCCCTCATAGATCCTATTCGATTCCGACACGATGACATCCGCCAAAAGTGAACCCAACGCGATCGTAACGATGAAATCAAAGACATTCCATTTTGAGAGAGTCCGCTTCCCCGAAACCCTCAAAATTGTGACAAACACAACATATGCAATAATTGCACTGATAAAAATCCTCAACATTTCATGCCAGTTTTCAAAAAACATCTATTCCCCTCTACTACTCTTTTTTCTCTTTGGCAGTTTCGTCAATCCGCTCTTTTTCCGCTTCGGATTCTTTCTCTTCCCGTTCTTCAACTTCATCTACTTTTTCATCTAAATTCGGTCGAACTACGTCAATCAAACTTCTGATCGAGTTATAGAGCATCAAGACGACACCGACGACAAGACCGGCTAAGACCGCAATATAACCGATTAAAATATAGTAAATAATCTTATACCAATTTCCCGGTACATCATTCGACTCCTGCAATGGAACACTTAAAAAAAGCAGAAGCAAAACTCCTCCGATCAATGTTATCGTAGTCAAAAAACCGATGCGTTCCGTTCTTTTAAAGAAGACGGCATCAAAATCGCTGTCCGTTTGTTTTGTCAAACCGAGCATCGTCAGCATCAAAGCCAAGATAGTCGCCGAAGCCGTGACGACCGACCCGCCGAAATACAGTGCGGAAGAGATAACGGCTTCGAGAAGTTTACGGGCTTCCCAACCGCTGTATATCTGTCCGACCATCCATTGACCACCGAAGGCGATCGAACCGGCGATGATACCGCCAATGAGAGCTTTTTTTGAGCCGATAAACAAAGTATGCTGCCCTTTGTGCCCGCTTTTCGATGATTCTGATTCCGATTTATCCATTATTTTGAACATCCTGAAAGTTTACTCTGTTCCGACCGCAATTCACTGTTTGATATCGAACATATAAAATAACAAAGCACCAAGCAAGACTCCCCGTCCGTCCGCTTAGTGCCTGATTTGCTGTAGATTTTTCTTTTTATACTTCTTTGAATTCCGAATCGACATCTTCCGATGATAAAGCGACGCGGTAATTCGGCGATTGTTTTTGTTTGGTAATTAAAAGATCATCTTTCGTCTTAAGCAGATCGGCCCGGTTATAGACGGAAAGTTCAAAATTATATCCGTGCGTAATGGCATCCTTCGGACAGGCTTCAACGCAGTAACCGCAGAATATACAGCGTCCGTAATCAATATTGTAAACTTTCGCATACCGTTCGTCGCGTCCGATTCTTTCTTCGTAAGGTCTGGCGTCGTCTTCGGCTTCGATATAGATACAATCCGAAGGACAGGCCGCCGCACAGAGATAACAGGCGACGCATTTTTCCTTACCGTTCTCGTCGACGTGAAGAAGATGCTGACCGCGGTAACGCGGTTGAACCGTCACGGGTTCGTCCGGATATTGCACCGTCCATTTTTCTTTCGGGATCTGCGAAAGTGTAATTTTCATCCCCTTGATGACGGCTTTGGTTGATTCGATGACATCACTGATTATTGACATAAATTTCCTCTTGAACAGATTTTTTCAAATTATATCTAAAATGAACACTTCTATCCAATGTCCCCGAACTTTAATTTAAATCGGCTATTTTATTGTCAAATTTGCATTTTGCCTGATAGCTTCTAGTGCCCTAATTCTGTGATGCTTACTTTTAACAACTTATCCTTACTTTGCAAACTTGGCGGCTTGGCGGGATAAAAAAGTTTTCCCGCCAAGAGTGGCCAAGACGCAAAGAAGATAAAACCGCACACTTTTAGGACACTATCTGCCTGATAAATACTTTGCCAAAAAAATCAGCTTTGTGGTATTCTTATGGGTGCACCTAAAAGTTGCGAGGAGTTTTACAAAAATCAAGATTTTAAGAATGAGAAAATTTCAAAAACGGACGGTTAAAACTTAAAATTTAATTTTGTCGCTTTGACCGTCTGCCGAAAAAAAGGAGGTTCTACGAAGATGGTCAAACGAACTGACAAAATTATTGCCGACGAAAAAAATATTTCCAACGAAACAAAGGTTTCCAAAATAACCGACTACGCTTCTAAGCCGCCTTCCAATTCCATAAATCACACAAAAGAAACAAATTTCAACGACGAGCTGATCGTTTCGCTTGCCGATGCGTATGAAAATAAGCGTGCCAGACAAGTGTTTGAATGGGAAACAGTTCGGCGGAAATCGTTTCAGCAAGCGGCTTGATGCAAGATCGGGAGACAAGAAGAAAGGGTGAAGGGAAGATTGTTTTCGAAAACAAATAAATACGTTTATATTGTCATTCTTTCTTTCGCGGTTTTTGTGTGTTTCGCAGGAAATTCCTTTGCACAAACGACCGAACAGATCGAATTTTATTCAAAACAAATTCAAACCGGCGATGAAGAAGCAAAACGCAACGCACTTTTTGAACTGCGGAATTTTGAAACCGAAACCGCTTCACGTATCGCTGTTCCGACACTAAAAGATTCATCGGAAATCGTCCGGGCGAGTGCAACTCACACGGTAATTTTTCTACCGAAAGAGGAAGCCGCCAATGTTCTGTTGCCGCTTTTGGATGACAGATCGGATTTTGTCCGCCGTGAAACCGCCCTCGCTCTGGGAAAAACCGGAAGCGTTACCGTCGTCCAAAGTCTTATAAAAACCTTTCAAACCGATAAAAAACCGGAAGTCCGTGCCGCTGCCGCGACCGCTCTCGGCGAGATCGGCGATGTCGCCGCGATCGAATCTTTGACGAGGATTTTGCAAACCA
>JBGTRS010000025.1:17420-17641 GCA_041940665.1 Pyrinomonadaceae bacterium
CCGCCCGAGCCGTCGGAAATATCGCCCGCCAAATACAAAGGCAGGAAACTGCGGTCGTCACGCCCGAAAGTTTTCTGCCCGAAAAATTCAAAGAGCTGAAAAAACCGAAATACCGGCGTTTGGTTGAGACCTTTCCTGTTTTTATCAATGCCAACGCGGTTTTGATAAGAATCTTGCAAAACCAAAAAGAATCCAACGATGTCCGCCGCGAAGCCGCTTTC
>JBGTRS010000026.1:0-4786 GCA_041940665.1 Pyrinomonadaceae bacterium
GCAAGATAGATGTCGAAAAATTCAAGCGGTCATGGGCACAAACGATAGACCGGCACGAATCTCTGCGGACTTCGATTCATTGGGAGGACATCGAAAAACCGCTCCAGGTTATTCATAAAAAAGCAGAAAATCTGCCGTTTGATTTTTACGATTGGACACAGCTTTCGACCAAAGAGCAGTTTGAAAAACTCGGTCAGTTCAAAAAAGCGGACAGAGCCCGGAAGTTAAATTTATCGAAAGCTCCGGTTCTGCGTGTAAATTTGATAAAACTGGCTGAAGACAAGCATTTTCTGCTTTGGAGTTGTCATCACATTCTGGCCGACGGCTGGTCGGCTTCGATAATTTTGCAGGATGTCTTCGCGTTTTACGGCGCGTCGGTTTCGGAAAAACAAGCCGAACTTCCGGCGATTCCCTCATACAAAACATATCTCGCCCGGATCAAAGAAAAGGACAAATCGGAGGCGGAAAGATTCTGGAAAAATGAATTCAAGGATTTCCGAAAACCATTCCTGATCGGCGGAAAGACGGCCGGGAGAGTTTCTGACGAGAATGCTTTTCAAACCCTCGCTTTAAAGTTATCCGCAGATAAAAGCGATCAATTACGCAAATTTGCCAAAGAAAATAAGATCACCCTGAACACATTGATGCAGGGAATCTGGGCTTTGCTTTTGATGCGGTATGCAAAGAGCCGCGAAATAACGATCGGCACGACCACTTCGGGACGTTCGCTCGATCTTCCGCAGGCGGAATTTATGGCGGGGATGTTTATGAATGTTCTGCCGTTCAGAGCAAAGTTTGACGACGAGGAAAATTTCGCCGATTGGTTGAGATCAATTCAGGTGCGGCAAGCGAAGATCAGAAATTTTGAATTTGTCGGCTTAAACGAGCTTAACGATTGGAGCAACGGCTACAAGGACGGAGTTTTGTTTGATAACCTGATCATTTTTGAAAATATGCCGCTTGGAAATTTAAGCGGCGGCGGAATCGAGTTAAAGAATTTCAAAAGCGGTCTGACGAGTAATTATGCGGTCACTCTTGCCGTAAATCCGTCCGAAGAAATCGAGTTGATATTTAAGTATGATTCTTCAAAAATATCGGCCGATACGGCAAAACGGTTTATTGAAAATTTAAAGAAAATACCGCCCGAAAATTTACCTCAAGCCGGTGAACTGAAAACCGGATCGCTTTTTAATCTGTTCGCTGAATTTTCCGCAGACGAAGCCGAAAATTTGGATGCGGAAGACGGACAAGATAGTGAAAATTACACGGCTCCCGGAAATGATCTGGAACTCAAATTAACGGGTATTTGGGAAAAATTGCTCGACCGGCAACCGATCGGTGTCCGCGATGACTTTTTTGAGATCGGCGGAACTTCTCTGCAGGCGATCAGACTTTTTAATGAGATCGAAAAGCAGTTTGACAGAAAGATCCAGCCCGCCAGGCTTTTGCACAACCGTTCGATCGAATTGCTGGCCAAACTGATTGACGGGAAGGATTCGGATGAAAAACTATCTTCGCTTGTGCCGCTTCGGGCAAGCGGTTCAAAATTGCCGCTTTTTTGTCTGCACGCGGGCGGCGGTCACGTTTTTTTCTATCAGCAACTGGCAAAAAATCTCGATGACGATCAACCCGTCTATGCTCTGCAGAGACTCGATCAGGATGATCTGACACAATCGGCACAGAGTATCGAAGCAATGGCTGAAAAATATCTGGCCGAGATCAGAAAAGTTCAACCGGCAGGACCTTATTCAGTTTTGGGTTACTGTTTCAGCACATCCGTCGGTTGGGAAATATCGCGGCAAATTATCGAAATGGGTGAAGAGATGGGAGTAGTTGCCATGATAGATTCACCGCCTTTTTTTACCGATAAAAGGGCAACCAGAAACAAGGTCGAACGCATTGTCAACAAGGTTAAAAAACTCGATTTCAGCTTTATCAAAACGATGTATGAGGGAAGAGTCAAACACCCTTTGCGGCAAAAGATAAAGAACCTGCAAAGCGATGAAGAGGAAAAAAACAAACAAAAAATTCTTGTAAACCTGAATAAAAACGCCGAGCGATATGTCTGGAAAGCCCTTCCCGTCAAAGTTACGCTGATCAGAAGCAGTTGGTTGGCCGTGATCCCGTCACAGAACGAAGCCGTCAAAGAGTGGGATGATCTGGCGTTAAACGGTGTCGAAACATCTGTCATCGACTCCCATCATTTGACGATATTTGAAGAACCGCAGGTGAAATCCCTGGCCGAACATTTGCAGAAATCTCTCGACAAAGTACAGACCTGAAAAAAACGATGTGGACAGATCCGCCCGATACATTGATTTTGAAAAAAGACGAACTACACATCTGGTGCGGAGATTTGGATGCCGGAAAAGATTCTGAAAAATACTTTTTAGACTTTCTTGCCCCCTTTGAACTGCGACGGGCCGGAAAATTTAAGTTTGAGACAGACCGCCAAAGATTCATCGGTGCCCGCGGAATTTTGCGTTACTTGCTCGGAAAATACCTGAAAAAGAATCCCGCCGGGATCGAATTTGAATACACCGCTTACGGTAAACCTCTGCTGAAAGGCAAAAACGAACTGAAATTTAACATCTCGCACTCGGAAAATGCCGCCATCTTTTCGTTTGTAAAACATTATGAGATCGGTGTGGATATTGAATTTATCAAGCAAAAGATCGAATTTGAAGAGATCGCCCGGAGATTTTTTTCAAAAAATGAAACGCTGAAACTTTTGAAATTACCGGAGGAAAAGCGTGCCGAAGGATTTTTTAATTGCTGGACGCGGAAGGAATCTTTTATCAAAGCCGTCGGCGAAGGACTTTCATTTCCGCTCGATCGCTTTGAGGTTTCGCTCGAACCCGGAGAAAAAGCGGAGCTTTTGGCCACTCATTTTGATCCGCCGGAAGTTTCAAGATGGACTTTAAGATCATTTATTCCGTTTGAAAATTTTATCGGGGCGGCGGCCGTCCGCGGAAATTTAGAGAGTATCAGGTTCTTCCGTTTCTGAAAATTCTCTCTATGCAAAACGGTCTTTTTCTCAAGACCTCTTTTCTGCAAACGAACCGCTACCGCCGATTTTGTCGGCAAAGTCTATCTTCTTCGTTTTTTCAAAACCTCCAAAACTTCTTTGAATTTTATTTTTCTTTCGACCAGCATCACGGTGAAAAAATAAAGCACATCGGCGGCCTCGGCCTTAAAGAGTATGTCGTCGGAATCTTTGGCCTCGATGGCAAGCTCGAACGATTCTTCGCCGAATTTCTTAACGATGTAATTGACGCCCCGTTCAAACATCCGCGAGGTGTAGGATGATTTTTTCGGGTTTGCCTTGCGGTCTTCGATGATTGCTTCGAGTTCGAGCAAAAAATTATCGGATTTGTTTTTTTCGTTAAAACAGGTGTCCTTTCCCGTGTGGCAAACGGAACCTTTCGGTTTGGCTTTGATCAGAAGCGTGTCGCCGTCGCAGTCGAGCAAAATATCTTTGACCGTCAGATAATTTCCGCTGGTCTCGCCTTTTTCCCAAATCTCTTCCCGCGAACGGCTGTAAAATGTTACCTTTCCGTTCTTCCTGGTTTTTTTGAAAGCTTTTTTATTCATATAGCCGAGCATCAGAACCTTGTTTGTGTCGGCATCCTGAATAATGGCGGGAATTAACTTGTCAGGTGATTTCTTAAAATCAGGTTTCATAATTTTGTAAATGGTGAATAGTAAATCGTGAATAGAACTTAATACTATTTACTATTCACTGAGCATCAAATTCTTACTGCTATATTTCGCTTCTTTAAGTAATTTTTCAAATCCGGGATCGAGATTTCCTGAAAATGAAAGATGCTTGCGGCAAGTCCCGCGTCCGCTTTTCCCTCTGTAAAGGCTTCGACAAAATGTTCTTGCGTGCCGGCACCGCCCGAGGCGATCACGGGAACATTGACGCTTTCAGAAACTTTTCGCGTCAGACCGAGTTCAAAACCGTCTTTTGTGCCGTCCCGGTTCATCGAGGTCAGGAGAATCTCACCCGCCCCGAATTGCGTTCCGCGGTTTGCCCATTCGATCGCATCGAGCTCTGTTTCGATCCGTCCGCCGTTTAAGAAAACCTTCCAATCCTCGCCGCTTTTTTTCGCATCGATCGCCAGAACGATACATTGCGAACCGAAATTTTTTGCTCCGTCCGCTAAAATCTGCGGATTTTTTACGGCGGAAGTATTGATCGAAACCTTATCCGCCCCCGATTCGAGCAAAACTTCAATGTCTTCGACCGAATTGATCCCGCCGCCGACCGTAAACGGAATGTTTATTTCGGCGGCGATCTTTTTAACGAGTTCGGATAATGTTTTGCGTTTTTCATTCGTTGCCGTGATGTCTAAAAAGACGAGTTCGTCCGCACCTTGCTCGGAATAAATTTTCGCAAGTTCAACGGCATCGCCCGCATCCCGCAGATTCACAAAATTCGTTCCCTTCACCGTCCGCCCGTCTTTGACGTCAAGACAGGGAATTATTCGTTTTGCCAGCATTTTTGTATATAGGGACGAGTGATGAGTGACAAGGGACGAGTGTTTCATCTGGAAATTTCTCGTCCCTGTTCACTTGTCCCTCGCCCCTTAAATCAATTCCTCGCTTCCTTCGCAAATTGTCCTGAACTCAATTTGGTCAAACTTATCCGGTCTTCATAGATCGCCTTGCCGATGATCACGCCCTTACAACCGATCTGCTCGAGTTCGCAGATCTCATCAATCGAATTAACGCCGCCCGATGCGATCAGATGCAGACGCGGCAGATGTTCCAGAATATTTGT
>JBGTRS010000026.1:4796-17393 GCA_041940665.1 Pyrinomonadaceae bacterium
GTTTTTTCGCCGAGCCTTGCAAAAGTCCGTCGCGGCTGATGTCTGTCACAAACGCTTTGTGAATGCCGTTGGCATAATGCTTTTTCAAAAACGGCAAAATTTCAAGGTCGGTCTTTGTCTGCCAGCCGTCAATCGCCACCCGTCCGTCCTGGACATCTGCTCCCAAAAGGATTTTTTCGCTTCCGTATTTATCCAGCCAGCGGTCGAATTTCTCGGGTTCTTTGACCGCGATGCTTCCGACGCTCGCCATTTTCGCACCGGCATCAAAAACCGCTTTGATGTCGTCGTTCGTCTTTATCCCGCCGCCGAAATCGATCGTCAGTTCGGTGTTTGAAGCGATCTCTTCAAGCACCCGCAAATTCGAAACCTTGCCGATCTTCGCACCGTCCAGGTCAACGATATGAAGATGTCTTACTCCCTGCGATTCGAACTCTTTCGCCACTTCCAGAGGATTTTCGTTATAGATGGTCTTCCGCGAAAAATCACCCTGTTTAAGCCGTACGCATTTTCCTTCGATCACATCAATTGCCGGTATTATCTCAATCATAATTTATTATAGTTGACTGAGTTTGCCGAGTTTGCGGAGTTGACTGAGTTTTTTGGTCATAGAAACTCACCAAACTTTCAGTCAACTCGGTTAACTCAGTCAACTCCTAAGAAGTTCTCCAAAATCCGTTCGCCCGTCTCGCCCGATTTTTCCGGGTGAAACTGGACGGCGTAAAAGTTTTTATACCGGATCGCCGCCGAAAATTTCACGCCGTAATCGCAAGTCGCCGCAGTTTCCTTTCCGGTTTCAACATAAAAACTATGCACGAAATAAACGAAGGATTGTTCCTTTATTTTCTGAAACAGACTACCCCGCAAATCCGAAATCGTATTCCAGCCCATATGCGGGATTTTCAGATCATTGGATTCAAAAAGCCGGACCTTATAAGGTAAAAGCCCGAGACATTGTGTCTCATTTTCTTCCGAAAACCCGCACAAAAGCTGCATTCCCAGACAAATTCCGAGAACGGGCTGAGTCAAAGATTTTATCACTTCATCAAGTTTCCGCTCACGCAGATATTCCATCGCCGTCGAGGCTTCGCCGACGCCGGGAAAAATAACTCTGTCGGCGGATTTTAAGACTTCCGCCTCATCGGAAACTGTCGCGTCAACGCCCAAACGGTTCAGAGCGTTTTTGACCGATCGCGTGTTTCCCGCATTGTATTTTAGAACAGCAACTTTCATAAATTTATTAACAAAAAACTTGGTAAATATTTATTTTTCAACAGATAAAACAATCTTCTTGACAAAAATTTACTTTCTGTTTCGCCTTGCAAAGAGTATGCTTGTTAAAGAATAAAAATAAAACATAAGGAGGAAGATAAACTATGCGACTAATTAAAATCAGCATTTTTTTGATGCTTTTCTCAACGATTGTTATTGCTCAAACCTCAAGTGGCTATTTTAAATTTGAAGGAAAATTCAATTTTCAAAATTCAGATGAACAGGTTGTAGCCTACGATTTCTCAAGCGATAACAAGCAGTTTCGTTTGTTTGGCGAAGAAACGGTAAAAGTTTGGGACGTTGAAACTAAAAAAGTTCTTGAATCAAGAAAACACGGTATAAAGAATCTTCTTCCCAAAACTTTCGGCGGATATAGTCCCGATAAAACCAAAATGCTTGTTTTGAGTTACAAAAACTCTCCGGCGAAAATTTACGACATCAAAACAGGAAAAACTCTGGCAGTTTTAGACGGCGTAAAAAATTCAATCAAATCGGCAATGTGGAGCAAGGACGGCAGTATGCTCCTGACTGCCGATAATTCTCTTTTTGATAAATCGTCCGTAATTTATAAAAGCAGCACCGAGGTCGGTTTCTGGAACGGCGAAACTTTTGAATTATATAATTCTGCAAATATCAAAGATATCGACTGGTTTTATCTGACCGACGACGGCAGAGATTTCTACTCAACTTCGACACCGCAGGATTCATTTTTGTTTTTACCCATTAGCGGAACAACGGATGTTGTTAACGTCCGCGACACGCAAACAGGTAAAATCGATCGAAAGCTTTCAGTTGGCGGAACTGATTATGAAACCATCTCTTCAAAAATGATGGTTAGTCCGAACGGTGAATATCTCGCACTTGTTTCAAAAAGCAAAAATAGCGAAGAAGAGCGAGTGATGGTTTGGGAAACAAGCAATGGCAAAAAGCCTTTATACATAATCACAAACCCCGAAATCGGAAATTCTAAACTTCTATACAGTCCCGACGGAAAATATTTTGCAGTTGATTCGGGTAAAAATCTCCAAATTTACGAACTGGCAACCGGCAGAATGACGGCTGAATTCAAAAACAAAAACTTACCGGATTTCTGGCTAGCGGATGGAAATATTGCTCTTTTCTGCGATATTAAATTTTTTGAAGCCATTGACGCTTCTGATGGCTCTACCGAATATCGAAGTGTTTTGTTCTACCTTGAAAGAGAAGAAGAAGTAACAAAATCAACCAAAGATGCGTTTGGTAATTATGAAAAAGAGGTAGTTACCGATCTTTATGATGCTTCAAAAATCCAACCAAGCCCGAATTCCGACTACTTTCTCTCAGTTAGCGATACGCAAGTTTCCGTGTATCATGCGAAAAGCGGTAGCCAAAGAATTCTTATAAGGTCGCCGGGAGTCAAAGAAAAGAAAATCAAAATTCTTGGACTCTTTTCACACTATAAAAAAGTGTATCCCGAAACGACAATAAAATCGGTAAGTTGGTCAGAGGACAGTCGAACGATCATCATCGAACACAAAAACGAAGCGGCTGTTTCTGTTTATCACCTGAGCGATTGATTTTTCAAAGAACAAGAACTTATTTAGGAGAGTGTCTGCAAAAGGTCAACACTCTCTTTTTTCTTTCCTACAAAAACTCTTTAGTTGAAGGCAGATGATCGCTTTCAAAATCCCGCCGGACAGCCATTTTGACGGCTTTTGCAAACGCTTTGAAGATTCCTTCTATTTTGTGATGCTCGATCCTGCCCTCGGCTTTGATATTCAGATTACATTCGGCTTTATCGCTGAACGATTTAAAAAAATGAAAAAACATCTCGGTCGGCATTTTTCCGATCATCTCGCGTTTGAAATCCGCGTCCCATTCACACCAGTTGCGTCCGCCGAAATCAACCGCGACCTGTGCGAGGCAATCGTCCATCGGCAGACAAAAACCGTAGCGTTCCAATCCGCGTTTGTCTTGCAGTACTAAATGAAAAGCTTCGCCCAGAGTTATCGCCACATCCTCGATCGTGTGATGTTCGTCCACTTCCAGATCGCCTTTGGCTTCGATCTTTAGATCGATCGAGCCGTGCCGCGAGATCTGTTCGAGCATATGGTCGAAGAAACTTATGCCGGTTGAAATTTCCGAATCTCCCTTGCCGTCCAGATTCAGCTCGACCAGAATATCCGTTTCTTTCGTCGTCCGCCGATGCGAAATTTTTCTCGGCGGCAATTTCAAAAACTCATAAATTTCCTGCCAACTTTCTGCGATAAATTCAATTTCGTCAGGCTTTTCTTTAAGATCAAAATACTCATTTTTGATAAAAATTTTCTTCGCATTTAAGTTTTCCGCAAGTTTCATATCGCTTGCACGGTCGCCGATGACAAACGAATTTTCAAGATCATATCCGCCTTCGAGATATTTTCCCAAAAGTCCCGTATTCGGTTTTCGGGTCGGAGAATTTTCGTGCTCGAAAGTTTTATCAATCAGAACTTCCGCGAAAATAATGCCCTCGGATTCCAAGGTTTCGACAATAAAATTATGGACGGGATAAAAATTTTCCGCCGGATGCGAATCCGTTCCCAGCCCGTCCTGATTCGTCACCATGACGAGTTCGTAGTCCAATTCCCTCGCAATTTTTCCGAGGAAGGTAAAAACTCCGGGCAGGAATTTCAGCTTCCCGAACGAGTCAACCTGAAAATCTTCCGGCTCGTAAATGAGCGTCCCGTCGCGGTCTATTAATAGTATCTTTTTCATAATATTTTGAAAGACGCGGAGAAAAGGAGACGCGGAGACGCAGGGGATTTCTCCCTATCGCCGCGTCTCCGTGTCACCGCGTCGAGTAATTTCTCAGCGAATTCATCAACTTCTCATTTTCCGAAGGCGTTCCGATCGTGATCCACAGAGAGCCTTCGCACATTTCGACATTGGTGCGGTTTCGCACGATGATCTTTTCCGCGACCAAAAAACGGTAAATCTTTTCCGCATCAACCGTTTTTACCAGAACAAAATTCGCATCGCTTCGGTAGATGTTTGTGACGATCTCCAAATGCGACAGTTTTTCGATCAATTTCCCGCGTTCGGAAATGATTTCCGCTATCGTTGCTTCCATCTGTTCTTTATTTTCAAAAGCCCGTAAAACCGCGTTTTGAGCGATGTCCGAAACATTGTAGGGCGGTTTGACTTTGTTGAATAACGAAATTATTTCCGCATTCGCAAACGCCAGCCCGACTCGTAAACCCGCCAAGCCCCAGGCCTTTGAAAATGTCTGCAGAACGACGATGTTTTTGTATTTGTTTATTTCGGAAACGAAAGACTTTTCGTTTGAAAAATGTATGTAAGCCTCGTCAATGACGACGATGCCTTGAAACTTTTCCGCCAAATTCAAGATCGAATCTCTATCCAGACTATTCCCCGTCGGATTATTCGGCGAACAGATAAAGACCAGCTTTGTCTCACGGTCAATCACTTTTTGAATCTTTTCAAGATCGAGTTCAAAGTCTTCCGTCAGATTCGCTTCTTTTATCTCGACATCATTTATCTCAGCCGAAACCTTATACATGCCGTAAGTCGGAGGGCAGATCAAAACGTTATCTTTTTTCGGCTCGCAGAAGATTCTGAACAAAAGATCGATCGCTTCATCACTGCCGTTGCCGACAAAAATTTCCGACGGCTTTATATCGTTCCAAGCCGCGATTTTTTCTTTGATTTTCAACTGCAAAGGATCGGGATAACGATGGAAATTTTCGTTCAGAGGCGAGCCGAAACTGTTCTCATTGGCATCGAGAAAAATCTCCGCCGTGCCGGTAAATTCATTTCTCGCGGAAGAATACGGCGACAGGTGTTTGATATTTTCTCTGACTAAATTTTGAATGTTCATAAATTTTTGTCCGCCGATAAACACAGACGATCTTTTTATCTTGTATTTCTTAAAAACCTTTGCGGTTAATTTCTTCAAGCCGAACCGAAACTGCGTTTTTATGGGCGAACAATTCTTCCGCTTCCGCCATCAGTTCGATCGTTTTGCCCAAATTTTTAATTCCGTTTGCAGTCAATTTTTGGAACGTGATCTTTTTGACGAACGAATCCAATGACACGCCGCTGTAATTTTTCGCATAACCGTTGGTCGGCAGGGTGTGATTCGTACCGGAAGCATAATCGCCCGCCGATTCGCACGAGTAATTGCCGATAAAGACCGAACCCGCGTTGGTGATTTTTTCGGCCGTCTCATCCGCGTTTTCGACCGCCAAAATAAGATGCTCGGCGGCGTATTCGTTCAAAAGTTCGATGGCGGTTTTCTCGTCTTCAACCAAAATCGCCTTTGAATTTTCGATCGCTTTTTCAGCAATATCCTTTCTGGGTAAAGTTTCCAACTGCTGTTCGAGTTCTGCCAGAGAATTTTCGATGACCTTCTCGCTCGTCGTAACAAGCAGAACCTGCGAGTCCGTGCCGTGTTCGGCCTGCGACAAAAGATCGGCGGCGACAAATGCGGGAACGGAACTTTCGTCGGCCAAAACGGCGACTTCCGAAGGCCCGGCGGGCATATCAATGGCGATTCCTCTCTGCGAAACTATCTGTTTGGCGGCGGTGACGAACTGATTGCCGGGTCCGAAAATTTTGTAAGTCCTCGGCACGCTTTGTGTTCCGAACGCCATCGCACCGACCGCCTGCACGCCGCCGATCTTGAAAACTTTCGTCACGCCGCAAAGTTTCGCCGCGTATAAAATGACATCGCTGATCCTGCCGTTTTTATCGGGCGGCGAACACATGACGATCTCCTTGCAACCCGCAATTTTTGCGGGAACGGCGAGCATCAACACGCTTGAAAAAAGCGGAGCCGTTCCGCCCGGCACATAGAGACCGATTCTTTCGATCGCCGCTGATTTCCGCCAGCAAAAAACGCCGGCGGTCGTTTCGATCTTTGCGGGAGTTTCGATCTGTGCCGTGTGAAATTTTTCGATATTCGATTTCGCCCGGCTGATCGCGTCTTTTAATTCCGGCGAAACATTTTCTTCCGCCTCAGTAAATTCTTTTTCCGACACGCGGAAATCTTCAATTGAGACCTTGTCAAACTCTTTTGTATAACGCCGCACGGCCGTGTCGCCCTCGCGTTCGATGTTATTTAGAACTGCCGAAACCGTTGTTTTCAGTTCTTCAAAATCAAACACGGGACGAGCCAGAATCTCCGGCCAATCTTCTTTTTTCGGATATTTAATAATTTTCATTTTTGTAATTGGTAATTGGTTATTATTAATTGGTAAACGGTTTTTCTTATTGCCAATTATTACTAATCACTTTTCTTATTGAATCATCTGCTCGATGGATAAAACCAAAATTCCTTCCGCTCCTTCCGCCTTTAAGTTTTCGACAACTTCCCAGAAATCGTTTCCGTAGATGACCGAATGCACCGAACTCCAGCCCGTTTCGGCGAGCGGCAGAACGGAAGGACTCCGCATTCCGGGTAAGATTCGAACGATTTTGTCGAGTTTTTCATTCGGGGCATTGAGCAGAATATATTTGTTTTCTTTGGCGGATTTGCCCGCTCGGATGCGGAACAGGAGTTTATCGAGAATTTTCGGCAGATTCTCATCCAAATTTTTCCGTTTGATCAAAACGGCTTCGGATTTCATTACCGTTTCGACTTCTTTCAGACCGTTCGTAAAAAGCGTACTGCCCGAACTGACGAGATCGCAGACGGCATCCGCCAGACCGATCGAAGGAGCGATCTCGACCGAGCCGCTGATCGTATGCAGTTCGGCTTTAACTTTATTTTCTTTCAAAAACTTGCCGAGAATTTTCGGATAGCTCGTCGCGATTTTTTTACCCTGCAAGCTTTGCAAATTTTCGTATTCGAAAAATTTCGGCATTGCCAAAGACAGACGGCATTGGCCGAAACCGAGAGTTTCGACCGTTTCGACCTGCCGGCAATCTTTTTCCGCGAGAACGTTTTCGCCGACGATACCGACATCGGCGACCGCGTCTTCGACATAGTTCGGAATGTCATCGTCCCGCAGAAAGAAAATTTCGAGCGGAAAATTATCGGCTTCCGAACGCAGTTTGCCAAGTCCGTTGCCGAAACTTATTCCGCATTTTTTCAATAGATTCACCGAGCCGTCGCTCAGGCGGCCCGATCTTTGGATGGCGATTTTTAATTTATTTTTCATCTTAAAACACAAAAAAACCTTGAAGACTTTTGTTCAAAGTTCACGCTGATCGAAACTAATTTTACGGTTGATTAAGACAGACGAAGATTAGCCGGCGTGGATGTCGTGCCGGTGGTGATGAACATGATGGGTTGTGTTCGAAAAATTATTCATCGTCTTAAATTTATTAAAAACATATTACCGAACTTTTTGCAAGCAGGGTGAAAAGTTTTATACTTAAACATTCAAACGGGTTATGGAAGAAGCGGATAAAGAAAAGATTTTGCGGGCGTTCGGAAAAAGAGCTCAGCGATGTTACGGATGCTATGTCGCCTATCATTTCAAGGATATGTATCTCGGCGAGGACGCGACCTATTTTTGCGAACATTGCAAAACGGACGAAATGTTTCACTTTGACGAGTTCTCTAAATTTCTGGACGTTTCAAAATTAAGAGAAAGCGAAGGCACGCATCATTTGGATTGATGGAAAAAAGGAACTACGAAAGATACGAACCAGCACGAAAATTTACGAAAGATTTTATAGTGAATTCCTAAATTTTTTTCGTAAAATTTCGTGAATATCCGTGTGTTTCGTAGTTAAACTCAAATGGAAAAAGTTACGCTCAAAATCAAATCTCTCTATGACAGGGAAAGCGTCGAACTTGAAGATGAGGTCAGCATCGGACGCACCGGACGGGCTGATATTGTTCTGGAAGACTCGGGTCTGTCGAGCCTGAATACGACGTTTTTCCGCGACGGGCGGGAGGTTCTGGTGGTTGATGAAGGTTCGACCAACGGAACTTTTATCAACGGCGAACGGGTCGGCAAAACGCCGAAGATTCTGTTTGACGGCGATGTCGTCACCTGCGGAAGCGATACGAGAATCCGCGTTTTGTTCGGCGAAAGCGACGCCGGGGCGGATGATGAAATAATTGAAGAAAGATCACCGGAAAAAAGTTCGGCGAGCAAGGTTACCTCCGCGGCGGCGGCGGCCGCGAGTTCCAAGACGGTTAAAAAACACACGCCCGATGTATTTATCAAAAAAGAATCCCGACCAAAGGAAAAACCCTGGATGCTTTTGGCGGCGGCCGGTTCGACCTTTGTCATAATTTTTCTGGCAGTGATCGGAATCGTCATCGTAAATTATTATGATGACGAAAGCGGCGGAACGGTCGAAAGCCGGAGACTCGGACCGACCGTCGCGGTCAATAAAAACGAAGCGATACCGATCCGCGTCATTGATCCGCTGGGCGGCGAAGAACAGGATGAATTGACGGAAGAACTGACGCAATACTGGGAAGTTCAGGAAGAAGAGATTACGGCCGAGGATATGGAAGAGATCGGGGCTGAGAATGCGGATATGCAGAAGGAAACCGGCTTGAATCTCAACGTTACGCTCGATTATTGGCAGAAACAATATAATGCCACGGTGCAGAAACTTTACGGAAACGATCCGCCCGGCAGAATTCTCAGACAGGAACTCTGTTGCGGCGTTCCGAAGCAGACCGCCAAGATCGCCGAAATGCAACGCGAAGGTTACAAAATTCCGATGGATTTTGCCGATCTGGCCAGAAAGCGTATGTCGGGCGAACTCATCGAACTGCCGATGGCGACGGAATATTGGGTTCTGGATGTCGGCGGAAGTTCGAACACGGCGGAATTTACGACCTTCGATTTTGAAACCGGTTCGACGGTCGCCAAACCCGGTTCGGATGATTACAACACGCTGGCTCAACTGGCCAAAAGTTTTAATTACGACATCAACAACCCGACTCAACGCCGCCAGATGAAAATTCGTCTTTTGAGAATGTTTCATCCGCGGGCTTTGCCTATTTTGCAGAGACTTTCAAAGGCTTATCATGCCAAGTTCGGGCGTCCGCTTCGGATAACTTCTCTGCAACGCTCGATGGAATACCAGATCGGTCTCAACCGATTCAATCCGAATTCGTTCAAAGTCCGCGGTCCGGGCTCCTTGCCGCCGCATACTTCGGGCTGTGCCTTTGATTTATCGAGAAAATTTCAGTCGGCGGAAGAACAGAACTTTATGTCGAATATGCTCGCCGATATGGAAAATGAAAAAATTCTGGACGGTCTCCGCGAGGGAAATGTCAATGCTTGTTTTCACGTCTTCATATACGACGACGGCCAGCCGCCGCTCGGATTTTAGTTGATTTTTATAATAGAACGCGGATTACACGGATTCAGGAGATTTCCGCCGATTATTTAATAAATCCATCCGCGAAAGTCCGACCAATCCGTGTGATCCGCGTTCTATTGCCATTTGTCATCAAAAAACAATCTAGGATTTACAATCCACAATCCGCCAATTTAAACTAAAATATATGTCGGAGAACGGGAATAATTCAAACACTCAAAAAAAACAGTCTTTCACGGGATTGGCCAGACGCTTGAGCCGTCTGCCCGCGGAGAAAAAGAAGGTCGCTCTGGAGATGAGTGCCTCTCTGGCGGCGGTTTCTTTGAAAGTGAGTCGCGAATTTGTCGAAGCCGTCCCGAAGGCGGCCAAGATTCTTTCGGCGGACGATCTGCGGGACTGGGCGGAAATGGGGAGGCGGGTGGCGATGGCCAATGCCGATCTCGGAGCGGAGTTTTTTCAAACGGGAGTCGGCAAATTAAAGAAAATTCCCGCCAAAAGCCGCTCGCTCGTTTTCCGGATCTGTACGCGGCAATTGATCCTTTCGAGTTCGATCGCCATCGAAACTTTCGAACTCATCCCGAAGCTGGCTAAAGAGATTGACGATAAGAATCTGCTGACGGAGATTTTGGAACTCGCTTCCGAGATCGCCAACCGTTCGGCGAAACATTCGGCCGATTTTTTGCAGAAAACGCCCGAAGTCGCCGCTTCGCTCGAAAAATTCGGTAAAAATAAACAGAAGGTTTCGGACGCGACCTTGAACCTGGCCTCGCATTTTGCCAGCCGGACGGGCGGAATGACGGCTGATCTCTGGTCGAGCTTGCCGGAAGTTTTTGAGAATCTGTCGGCCAAAAATGCCGTCAAACTGATGGCTTGCGGAAGCCGTTTTTTGGAATACGGCGGAAGCGTGACGCTTCATTTCATGACATCGGGCGGAAAAACATTGAGACGTTTTGATGCGGTTTTTGATGAATGGTGTGATGTTTTGGTCGAATTTGCCAAACACGGAAACGCTGTTTTGATCTCTCTCTTACGTTCCAGTCCGCAATTTTTTGAACGCATCGCCGCCCTTAAAAACAAACGCGATGCGGCCGCAATTTCAAAAAGAGTTCTGCAACTCGTTAAGGAAATCGCCGAATCGGACGCCGAAAGTGCTTTGGCGGCGTTTCGTTCGAGTGCGAAGGCTCTCAGGAAAGTATCTTTGGAGCAGTTTGAAGAATGGGTGGAAACGGGACTGGCAACCAAACAGGACGTTTCCGCCAAGGCACGCCGTTCGTTTTTCGCACTCGAAACGCGTCAATCGAACGAGCTTTTGCAGGAAGCTCAGGAAGGTTTGCCCTTAGAGAATATCCAGACCGTTCTGCGGATCTACATCGAAGGTTTGACGGGCAAAGAGGTCGAAATTGCACCGCTTTCGGCAATGCCGCAGGAATCGCGGATCGGCGACGGCAAAACGATTTACCTGCCTTCCAACGTCAACGAATTCGACAGCGAGGAGATGGACTTCCGGCTTTACAAAGTCCTCGCCGCCCATGGTGCCGGACAGATCGAATTCGGCACGTTCGTCAAAAACACGAACGAATTAAAAGCCGCTTACACGGAACTGAACGAACTCTACGAAGCCTCCGCCGAACAGCTCGATGCTTTTTCGCTCGCGGGTTATATCGAAGAAGTTCAAAAAGGCGAAAAGGCACTCTCCGAAGAAGAATACCGCCGCGAATTCGAGAAAAAACGTAAAACTATCCCGGAAAATCCCGATTACAAAGCCGTCTTGCAGGTCTTTCCGGAACCGCGTCTGGCGAGAAAGATTTTCGGCACGATGGAAAATGCCCGGATCGACGGGAAACTGAGAAAAAATTATCGCGGTCTCGTCAAAGACCTCGATCTCATGCAGGAATTTCTGCGGGAGCGGAGACCTTATATTTTCGACTTGCCGATGTATCAAGTGCCGTTTGAACTTTTGTTTCAGATCACGATGTGTGGCGGGGCGACCGATGACGCGAGACATTTTTACGGGCAGATCGTTTCCGAGATAGAGACTGTTATTGATAATTATTTGAGAATAAAAGAAAGGGAGAAAGGCAGAAAGGGAGACGCGGAGAACGAAGATCAAAGACCAGAGATCAATGACCAGAGACCGACTGTTGCCGACAGTTTAATGGCGACGAGCCGCGTTTACAATCTTTTTCAAAATATAAACCCGGAAGAGACGCAAGCCGAAGAATCCGAGGAGAACGAAGAAGAAAAAGGCGAGTATGCGAAAGAGGACGCCCAGGGCGAAGCCGTCACCGAATCGCAGATCAAACGCGAGGAACAGAGAAAAGAGGCCGATGATGTCCGCGATCTTTTTAACGCCTGGAACGATCTGGAAGACCAGGACGGCGATCCGCAGGATTTGCAGGGAGCGGAAAATTGGTCTTTTAACGAAATGCCCGAACAGCCGCTCGAAGCCGGCGACGAAGCGTTTTCCTACGACGAATGGGACCGGGAACTCGCGGATTTCCGCACCGATTGGTGCCGCGTCATCGAGAAAAAAGTTCGCAAAGGCGACCGCAACTTTGTCGAACTCGCCCGCTCACGTTATCGCGGCGTGATCTCATCCGTCCGGCATCAGTTTCAATTGTTAAAACCCGAAAACTTGACGAAAATAAACCGCGAACTCGACGGCGAGGAATACGATCTGAACGCCGTGATTGATTACGTCGTTGACCGCCGGGCGGACGGGCATCAATCGGAAAGGCTTTATACAAAGCGTTTGAGACGCGAACGCGATGTCGCCGTGTCTTTACTTTTAGATCAATCTTCTTCGACCGCCCGCACGATCACGCGGAATCCCTTGCAGCCCTACACGCATCCGGGCAGACGCATTATCGAGATCGAAAAGGAAGGATTGGTCTTAATGAGCGAAGCCCTCGAAGCTGTCGGCGATATCTATTCGATCAACGGTTTTACATCCGAAGGCCGCCGCAACGTAAAATTCTACGTCGTTAAAGACTTCGACGAAAAATACTCCGAAGAGATCGAACGAAGAATCGGCGGCATCACATTTCAAAACAA